>NZ_JBBECH010000073.1:0-15413 GCF_040881935.1 Saccharospirillum sp.
GCTCGGACTGGATCAGGTTGCCGTTGGCGTCGTACTGGTATTGGTAAGACTCCAGGGTCTCCCACTGGCCCCGGTAGCGGCCGGTACGGGCGAGGTGTTCGATGTGCAGGGCGCTGATGCGGCCGAGGGCGTCGTACTCAAGGCTGCGCCGGCTCTGGTTCGGGTAATCGATTTGGGTGACCCGGCCGAGGGCGTCGCGGTGGATGTCGAAGCTCTGGTCGTCACCCTGGGCATCGCTGCGCATGATGCGGTCGATGCGGCCCTGGGCGTCGCGCTGGTAGTGAAGGTTGGCTTCGGCGGTGGCCTGAGTGTCGGTGCGCCGACCGTTGGCGTCGTGGTCGAGGTCGAAGCGCTGGTTCAGGCTGTGGTTGTCGATGGCGTCCAGGCGACCGGCCGGGTCGTAGTGGTAGGTCTCGCTCAGGGCGGCGTTGTCGATGTGGCGCAGGCGGCCGGCCGGGTCGTACTCGAAGCGGCCAATGCGGTTGTCTGCACCGTCGCGGTAGTGCCGTTCGGTGAGCTGACCACGGCCGTTGTAGCGGTACTCAAGGTCGGTGCCGGCTTCGGGCTGGCTGACGGCGTCTACCTGGCCCAGGGCGTTGTACTGGTACGACCAGTGCTGGTTGAGTGCGTTGGTCTGGCCGGTCAGGCGACCGAGGGCGTCGTACTGGTAGTGGCTGCTCTGGCCCGGGGCTTGTTCGGCACTGGGGGTAACGCGGGTGAGGCGGTTGTCGGCGCGCCAGTCGTACTGGCTGGTGATCGGGCCTTGCGGGCCCGGCCGGGCGACGGCGGTGAGGTTGCCAAAGCCGTTGTAGCGCTGTTCGGTGGTGTGCCCCAGCGGGTCGGTGCTGGCGGTTACCTGGGCGCGGTGGTTGTAGGCCTGAGCTACCCGGTTGCCGAGGGCATCGGTGGTCTCGGTGGCGCGGCCCAGCCGGTCGTAGGTGGTGAAGGTGGCGTTGCCCAGCGCATCGCGCACGACTTCGAGGTCGCCGAAGGCGTTGTACTGGTATTCGGTGGTGGCACCGTTGCGATCGGTGATGGCGATCGGGCGGCCGGCGCTGTCGCGCTCGGTGACGATGGCGACGCCGTAGGCATCGTGTTGGTGGGCAACGCGCCCTTCGGTGTCGAGCAGGACCGATTGCTGGTTGCCCAGCGGGTCGGTGGTGCCGACAGCACGGCCAAGGCCGTCGTAATGCGTCTCGGTGCCCTGGCCGCCCGGATAGGCGAGGCCATTGGCGACGGCGATGGGGTCGAACGACCAGGTGCGGTTGTTGTCGGCGTTGTATAGGTATTCCCAGCGGTGGCCATCGCGGTCGGTATAGGCTTGCGGGTTGTCGTTGGCGTCGTAGTCCCAGTGTTCGGTCAGGTTAGCCGGATAGTAGGTGTCGGTTTTGCGGCCGGCCTGGTCGTACTGGTGGGTGACGGTGGTCAGGTCGGCCAGTGTGATGGTCAGTGGCTGGCCCAGGCCATTGTAGTCGTAATGGTCAAACACGCCGCTCGGGTAGTGCGGTGCCTGGCGGGTGAGCACCCGGCCCTGGGCGTCGCGGGTGTAGTGGGTGACCCGGTCGGGCTCGTTGTCACCCGGCGCGGCGGTGGCGGTCTCACTCATCAGTTGGCCGGCGGCGTTGTAGGCGTTCACCAACTGGCTGCCATCCGGGTTATGGGTGACGGTGAGTAGGCCTTGCTGGTTGTATTCGAACTGCCATTGTTGCTGTTCGGCATCGATGAAGGCAACCAGGCGGCCCATCAGGTCGTACACTTTCTCGCTGGTGCGCACCCGTGCGCTGCGTACCTGGGTGAAGCTGGGGTCGGTCTCGGTCTGGGTGACGACCAGGCGGTTGTCTTGCTGGTCGTACACCCAAAGGGTAACTTTACCGGCGGCATTCACTGTTTTGGTTTTACGGCCCAAGGCATCGTATTCGTGGTCGACGACGCCGCCTTCGGCATCGGTGGCTTGAATGCGTTCACCGAAAGCGTTGAAGCGGTAATGGCGCTCGCCACCGGTGATGTCCTGTTCCTGCACAACGTTGCCGCGCCAGTCGTACTGCTGAGACAGGCGGGTCTGGCTCGGGTTGTTGGGCACGAAGGTGCGCTCGGTCAAACCCCGGCCATTGAGCTGGACGCTTCGGGTATGGCCGTTACCATCGGTCACGGCGGTGACCCGGCCCAGGGCATCGCGCTGGTAATCCCGGGTAATGGCGTTGCGGGTGGCATCCTGTACCTGGTCGAGGTCGCCGCGGGCGTCGTAGTAGAAGGTCTCGACGTTGCCCAGTGGGTTGGTTTGGCTCATCACCTGGCCATCGGCATAGTACTGGTATTCCACCCGGCCTTCGGCGTTGTCGTCTTCGGTTTTTACCCGGCCTGCGAGGTCGTAAGTGACGGTACGCAGGACATTGGTGCCTTCAATGCCAGAGCGCTCCAGGCGATTGCGGTCGTCGTATTCATAAAACCACACCACGTTGCCGGGGTGTTCGGCGCGCTCCAGGTTGCCTTCGGCGTCGTATTCGTAACGGTACTCGTACTCGACATTGCGAGTGTCGTCGAGCGGGTCCGGCATGACGATGGCTTTGACGTCCACCTGGCGCCGGGGCGTGTATTGGAAGTGCGTTTCAACGCCGGAGAAATCACGCTGGTAGATGATCTGGTTGTTGCCATCGTATCGGTAAAGCGCTTCGCGGCCGTCCGGGTCGATGATGCGCACCGGCTGGTCGAGGTCGCGACCGGTGGCGGCGTCGTAGTAAAAATACTGGGTGACGCGCCAGTCGGATTCGGGAGTGGTGTTGCTGCCTTCGGTGAGGGTTTGCACGCGGCCGATGGCGTCGTGTGTCATCAGTCGGAAAGCGTCGTCGTCATCGCCGATCACGGGGCCGAAATAATCGATGCGTTCGGGAAAGCCGTTGCTGTCGTAGGCCCAGCGGGTGATGTTGTCGTCCTGGTCGATGCGCTCCTTCAGCAGGCCATTTTGCCAGGTTTCATCAATGCGGGTGCCGTCTGGAAATTCGATTGTATCGATTTGCCCGCTGACATCGCGACGGTACACCGTGGTGTTACCGGCGGGGTCGGTTTCGGTAAGAATGCGACCGGCCGTGTCTCTTGTGTAGTGGGTGGTGCGGCCTTCGCCATCGGTCATCGATTCAACCTGACCGCGCGCATTGTAGGTGTAACTGGAGAGTTCATTGAGCTCGTTGTACTGGACGCGCAGGTTGCCTTCAGCGTCGTAGTCAAATTGCTGCGAGCCTAACTGGCCCGAGCCGCCATAGACTTTTTCAGTGAATTTGTAATCGTCGTTGTAGCGGTTGGTAACCGCCATGCCGTTGCGGTTGGTCAGCACGGTTTGCTGGTTGTTGCTGTCGTATTGGTAGGACCAGTGGTAGTCGGCTTCGTCATACTGACGCGTGATGACGGTCTTCTGGTTTTGTTGCGCGAAGTCATAGTGGGCTTCGTTCGCTTCACCGTCGAACTTGGCGGTAATCACCAATGGGTTGGCGGCATAGTCGTATTCGTACCGCTCGACCGAGCCATCAAACCCCGTCACTCGGGTGAGGCGGCGTTGTGCATCATACCCATACGTCAGAGTGCGGTTGGCCGGGTCGGTGATGGTTTGCAGGCGGCCATCGCTGCGGTACTGCAACGACCAGCGACGACCGTATTGGTCGACCAGGGCACGGGCCTGATTGTTGGTGCGCTCAATGGTGAGGTGGTTACCCTGAGGGTCTTCTACACGTGCCAGCAAACCATCGGCGCTGTACATATAACGCAGGTTGTCGGGTGTCTCAACCCGATAACCCAACTCGGTGCGGTGCAACCGATTCAGATGGCCACCAATGGGGGTGATGTCACCGGATTCAGGGTCGTTAAAGGAGAGGCGGCTGCCACTGGGGGCAACCCATTTGATGACATCCGCGCCGAGAATGGCTTCAGCCGGATTGGCTGGGTCTACCGCTAACTGGTTGGCTTCTGCTCGAATGTCCGAGCGTATTTTCAGGGCTTCCAGTTCTTCAAACTTTTTACGGGCAGCGATCAGAATGTCGGACGCCTGCTCCGGGTCACTGATCAGCTGTTCACGCTGGGTAGCAAGATCGGAGAGAATAGCGTTCAGTTTAGCGACTACCATCGAATGGGTGTAGCCGGGGCGGCCCTTGTAGCCCTCAAACCTGGCGATAAGGGCATCGATTTGGACCCGCGCCTCTTCCAGCCCGGTCACACTGACGGTGTGCAGAGCGATATCATCAGCCAAGGCAGGAGACTCGACCCCGAGTATGATGCGGCTGTCGAGACTGAGGTGCCAGCCAGCACCCAGCGACCAGGCGCTTTGCTGGCTAATGCGGTGGGTGCGTGTCAGGGCCAGTAGTGGCACCGAGCCGTCAACCGCGTGGGTCACTTTGGCGCCTGTTGGTAGCTCTACGGGGGCATCACTGCAGGCACCACAGGCTTTGCCTCGTTCGATGTTTCTGGCTTTGTCTTTAATCTGATTAATTTCAGATTCAGTCAGGTCTTCACCGTTGGCGGTGGCTTCGGCAATGGCGTTTTGAATGGATGCTATGGCTTCCGGGGATAGCTCTTGAAATTCCTGTTCAAGTTGAGCCGCTAGTTTCTGTCCCTGGCAAGTGGCGTCGCATGAGTCACTGTCGTCATTATGGCAGTCACTTTCTGCGCAATCAGGGTCATTGTTTTCATCGTCATTACATCCGTGGTCGTAAGGCCCGCAATCTACCCCCATGGCTGAATATTCTGGCGGTGGCACATAGCCAGCGACACCATCTTCATCAGGTGCTACTTCAGCCTGCAGGCTAATGCGACCATTACCTGAACCCGATGGATCGACCAGTCTGCCTGACTCTGATGCCAAATACTCACCTAACTCGGCTGCATAGGCAGCATCGGAACCGGGTGACGCGAACGCGTCAAGGTAGGCATCTATCAGCGAAATATGCGTTTGTATCCGGCCATCGCCCAACGACCATTCATATCCCTGTTCTTCAAGCAGTTGACCCAGTGCCACCCAGTCTACGGTTGACGCTATGACCAGCGCTGTTTCCCCAGACCGGGAAAAACCCTGGACTCGGACGGCATGTTGATCAAAGCGCTTAAGGGTGTCTTCGAGGCCTTCTGATTCAGACCCCGAAGGCATGCAGGCGACGAGCGTTGTTACGCTCAGGATCAGCAACAACTGACCCGCCTTCAGAATTACGTCCTTGCCAGGCAGTACCACCACCCACCGAAACCATCCCATCATATTGCTATCCCTGACATTTCCTTTGGCGAGCAGCCGGTTCGTTCGTATACGCCACCCTATGCCAGCCGTCCCGCCAGTGCAACGGAACGTTCCATTTTTAGATTAGTGTGTGATCGGGTTCACATTAGCGGGTGGTTCTGGTGACTCCTTGGCAGAACACCCACCCGGGGGGTCTGTCGGACGCACAGCTCATAGCTCTATCTTTCACTCCGTCAGCGATTGCTGCAACAACAACCCAAACCCCAGCTTGTGCAGATACTGGGCTTCCTGCTCTAGATCGGCCTGGGTTAACCCATGGTTTTCCCACCAGTCGCGCTGGGCGGTTAGCATGATCTGTTCACCGTCTATGCGCAGCGTTACTCCGTCTGAAGTGCTGCCGGTCCGGGCGCGGTGCAGTACCGTTGCCAGCCGGAAAATGACCAGCAAAACGGGCATCAGGATCTGGTCATCCTCACCCAATTCAGTCAGTTTGTTGAGGTCGGGTTTTTTGCGGTGGTGGCGCACCAGAAAGGTGAGCCGTTGTTGTTCTTCGTGGCTGAAGCCGGCCAGGTCGCAGTTGGCGACGATGTAGCCACTGTGTTTATGGAATTGGTTGTGCGAGATATCGAGCCCAACTTCCGCGACCTGTGCTGCCCAACGCAAATAGTTAGACCAGGGCTCGGCCTGGGACAGGCCCAAAGCGGCCAGGTTATCATTGAAGAAACGCAATGCGGTTTCAGACACCCGTTTGGCCTGTTCGGTATCGGTGTGAAAGCGCTGAGCCAGATGTTGCACGCCCCGGCTGCGCACGTCTTCATGGTCGTAACGGCCGATCAGGTCGTAGAGCAGGCCTTCGCGCAATGCCCAGGGGGAGGCTTCCATGGTTTCCAGCCCCAGGCCTTCGAAAACGGCCCTCAGCACGATCAACCCGCCCAGAAATACCGGTTTGCGATCGGATGTCAGGCCATTGGGGTTGAAGTCGTCAACGTTTTTGCTTTGCCCGGCCTGATTACACAGATCGTTGAGCAGGCTGCGGGTGATCACCGGACTGCCGGTCATGGCTTCGGCGACTTTGGAGATGGATTTGATACTGCCCGAACAACCTATCGCCCGTTGCCAGCCAATGGTTTGAAACCCATCGTGCACCGGTTCGATTTTCTGCAGGCAGAAGGTAATCGCTTTTTTAACGGATTTCTTGCTAAGCTGCCCTTCTTTAAAAAAGTCACGCATGATGGCCACACAGCCCATCCCAAGACTGTCGAGCAACAAAGGCTGAAATTGCTCACCGACAATCACTTCGGTACTGCCACCGCCGATGTCGACTACCAAGCGCCGGTCCAACTCGTCGTCCAACCCCTGAGCGACACCCTGGTAAATCAACCGCGCTTCTTCCGCGCCGGATACCACATCGATATGGTGCCCGAGCGCGGTTTCGGCTTTGGCCAGAAAGGGCCCAGCGTTACCCGCCTTGCGCAGTGTGCGGGTGCCCACGGCACGCACCGCGTGGGCGGGCAGATGGCTGATGCGCTGGCCGAAGCGGGCCAGGCATTCCAGCGCGCGGCGCTGGGACAGGTCATCCAGTTTGCCATCGGCACTTAAGCCAAAGCCCAGCCGCACCGGCTCCTTGATGCGGTCGAGCACCTTCAGCTCGCCCTTTTCAAGGCGCGCAACGATCATGTGGAAGGAGTTGGAGCCCAAATCGATTGCTGCCATCTCTTCCACCCGGTTCCGCCAGAAATCTGAGAGCTTGAGCATGTGCGATGCAACCTGAGTGAATTCTTGCCACAATGCTGACTAAAGAAACCTCTGGGAGCAAGCACTATGGCCATTCACAGTTTTCGCGGGCACACCCCGCACTTCGGTTCGCGCGTGTTTATCGACCCGCGCGCCCTGGTTTTGGGCGATGTGGAACTGGGCGATGATGTCTCGGTCTGGCCTGGCGCCGTGGTGCGGGGCGATATGCACCGGATCCGCATTGGTGCCCGTACCTCGGTTCAGGATGGCGCCGTACTGCACATCACCCACGCCAGCGAGTTCAACCCGGATGGCTGGCCGCTGACCATCGGTAACGACGTCACCATCGGACACCAGGCCTGCCTGCACGGCTGCACCATTGGTAATGAAGTGTTGATAGGTATTGGGGCAACGGTGCTGGATGGCGCCGTGGTCGAAGACCAGGTGGTGATTGGCGCCGGTACGCTAGTGCCGCCGGGCAAGCGGTTGGCCTCCGGCTACGTTTATATGGGATCGCCAGCGCGCCAGGTACGGCCACTCACTGAAAAAGAGCAACGCTTCTTTAAATACAGCGCCGCCAATTACACCAAACTGAAAGACGACTACCTGGCCGATGGCCTGGGTGATGACAGCGCCTGATTAATGAATGGCGTCGATGACAAGCGTCGGCTTGCAGGTAAACGCGCCTTCATTAACAGACGTTAAATCACAAGACCTGTGAATTCTTTAGACCTTGAAACTTTAGGGTTGAGCGGAAGTCACCGTTCGAGTAATCTTCCAGCTAATGAAACACAGCGTTTCATTAGCAAACCCTTAATTCGAATCTGCCCAAACGGCAACAACCTACGGAGGCACGCCATGAAAGCCATTCTGACCATGCGCCAACTGTGCACCTCCCGTACTGTGACCCCAGCGGTCACCGGTACTGTGCTGTTGCACCCGCGATTCGACTGAGGACACAAGCCTTGCGAGCCGTGGATGAAACCCGCGGCTCGTTGTTCAACAAGGATTGTGTTTTTCAAAACCCCTCCTAACACCAACACCCCGCGCTTTCTGCCACAGCTCCCAGTGCTTGCATTTAAACCATGCGATCAAGCAAAACTGGAGAGTGACCATGATCACCAAACTGATGAACCGTATTAACCAGCGCCGTGAACTGAACCGCTGGTTGCAGGAAAAACGCGCTGAGCGCTATGTTGCTGACCACCTGAACAGCCACTTGCAGAAAGACATCGGCCTGCACCAACAGTCGGTCGAAGCTCCGCTGACCTGGAGGGAACCCAAACAGGAGATTCGTCAGGACCTTCGCCAGGAAGAACGACAGCAAAGTCCGGAGCAGCAGGCGCGAAGTCCGGGGGAGCAGAAAGCCGGGCCCCCTAGCGCCTGAGGTGGGGAGCGCTGATCAAGTCAGGCAGGCGGCCTGACACAGCGCTCTCCGGCAGTACCCCGGCAGCCATCGCGGTTGCCGGGTTTTGCATCCCGCAAAATGCACTACTTTGTTCACCCTCGCCACTGCAGTACACTCCCACGCCTCACCCAATACGAGCACCAAGACCATGGCAGTCAAAGCCACCGTGCTGAAAGCGCGGCTGAATATTTCGGATATGGACCGGGGCTACTATCAGGAACATGCCTTCAGCCTGGCGCAACACCCTTCCGAAACCCCCAACCGCATTATGGTGCGGTTACTGGCGTTTATGCTTAATGCCTCAGAAACGCTGGCATTTTCCAAGGGCCTGAGCGATGAAGGCGAACCGGAACTGTCGGAACGTGATTTAACCGGCGACATCACCCTCTGGGTGGCCTTCGGTCAGCCAGATGAAAAATGGTTGCGCAAAGCCAGCGCCCAGGCAAAAGCGGTAAAACTCTACACCTACGGCGGACGCACGGTGCCACTCTGGCTCGCCCAAAACAAAGCCGCCCTGGCCCGTCTGCCCGACCTGGAGATCTGGGAATTCTCAGAAGAGGATCTGGAAGCCCTGACCGGCTGGTTCGAACGTTCGATGAATTTCCAGTGCAGCATCACCGAGGGCGTGCTCTATTTATCCAAAGACGACGATGCTTTGACGATTACGCCGATTCGAATTAAAGACCGGAGTTAGGAGCTTCGAGCTTTCAGACGATTGCAGCACATGGTTAGTCTTGAGTTATATATTTGCACTAACTCAAGTGGCGGCTGCCGGGTAAGCCTATCCGGGGAAGTCCGCAGCATGGATGCTGCGGTCTAGGCCCCATGGACGGGTCTACGCCGACCCCGGATAGGCTTACCCGGTAGTCGGCACGAACTCCTCGCACAACAGTAAACCCTACTGAAACAACCCGAGGCTATCCAATAACACTTGGGATCACTGGTTACAAAGCGTACAATGCGCGCCCATTTTCCCGGGCGGCCCTGTCTTCGTAATGAAACTATGCGTGCCGCCAACCGCGAGACCCCATTGTGAGCCAAACCGATTTCTCTTCCCTGCCATTAAACCCCGATCTGCTGAGCACCCTGGCATCGCTCGAATACCATCAGATGACGCCGATTCAAGCCAGCAGCCTGCCCGATATTCTGGCCGGGCGGGATGTGATTGGGCAGGGCAAAACCGGGTCTGGCAAGACGGCGGCGTTTGGTTTGGGGGTGTTGAACAAGCTCGATGTTAAACGCTTTCGCATTCAGACGCTGGTGCTGTGCCCGACCCGGGAACTGGCCGACCAGGTGGCGAAGGAACTGCGCAAGCTGGCGCGGGGCATTCACAACATCAAAATTCTGACGTTATGCGGTGGTATGCCGTTTGGCCCGCAGATTGGATCGCTCGAACACGGGGCTCATATCATTGTTGGGACACCGGGGCGCGTTGAAGAACATGTCCGCAAGGGCACGCTGCTGCTCGACAACGTTGATACCCTGGTACTCGATGAAGCCGACCGGATGCTCGATATGGGCTTTCAGCCGGTGCTGGAGTCGATTCTTGAATCGGTTCCATCGCAGCGGCAAACGCTGCTGTTCAGCGCGACCTTTCCCGATCAGATTAAACAACTGGCCGACCACATCATGGTCCAACCGGTGATGGTGAAAGTCGAGGCCCGGCACGACAGCACCAGCATTACCCAAAGCCTGTTCCGGGTGGGCAATGATGAGGACCGGATCGACGCTTTGCTGCGCTTGCTGGCGCATCATAAGCCGACCAGCGCCGTGGTGTTCTGTAATACCCGCGCCGAAACGCTGGACGTTGCCGATGCCTTAAGCGCCGCTGGCCACAGCGCCATCGCCCTGAACGGGGATCTGGATCAGCGCCAGCGCGATGAATCTCTGGTGACCTTTGCCAACAAGAGTGTCTCGGTATTAGTGGCGACCGATGTCGCCGCTCGCGGGCTCGACATCGATGCGCTGGATGCCGTGATAAATTTCCGCATGGCGCTGGACCCGGAAGTGCATGTGCACCGCATTGGACGCACCGGTCGTGCCGGTAGCCAGGGTATCGCCTGCACGCTTTTCAGTGATCGTGAAGGTCACCGGCTGGCCGCGCTGGAAGGCTATCTGAATACAACGCTTGAACCGGAAACGCTGCCCTCCGCCGTGCACGCGCATTTTCGGCCACAACCGGCACCGATGATTACACTGCAGATTGATGGTGGTAAAAAGCAGAAAGTGCGCCCTGGTGATGTGCTCGGCGCCCTGACCGGCGAACAGGGTATCGACGGATCAGAAGTCGGCAAGATTTCCGTTTACGACCAAAGCACCTATGTCGCAGTGGCCCGGGGTGCGAGAAAGCGCGCGCTGGACAAACTCGGCCGGGGTCGAATCAAGGGTCGGTCGTTTCGGGTTCGGATGGTTCATGTTGGCTGATGTTTGTGAACATTCAGATTATAATATTAGTGTTTTCTAATAACTGGGAATGCACAGCATGATCTCAAAGCGTTACCAGCCTGTGGTTCAGGCTTTAATGATGTCGGTCATCATGGTTACCATCATGACCGCAGTGATTACCGCCTTAAATACCGGTATTGATGGCAGCTTTCCAGGTCGATGGGCCAGGGCTATGGCGGTTGCCTGGCCCATCGCCTTTTGCATTATTCTGATCGCCGGCAAACGCGTTATGCGCCTGTCTGTTGCGCTGTGTCAACGCGACTAAAAAAACAGCAGCATCATCAAGCTCAATGCCTGTCAGCAGACTGGAATTGACCAACACCAGATCAGAGGTAAGGCTCGATGTTCCCGGCATAAAGGGTGTAGCCAGAACTGCCCAGCTCCGATTGCTGGGCTTCAACCATCAGGGTGCCGCTGACGTAGACCGGTTCATCCGCCGGTCCCATCTCATACCCGCCCTGGGTTTGTACGAAAACGATCTGGTTAGAAGGCGGCGGTGGCGTATGAATACAGGCACCGTAATAAGGCACCAGCAAAAAGCTGTAGACGGCGTCACCGTCCATTTCCAGGGGCACCACGAAACCGGCCAGCTTGATATGAGCGCCAGTCAGAGCGTCGACCACCGGTGCATTGGCCAGTAGCTGAGTCATATCGCTGTATAGCCGTTGGGCTTCCGGGTCGTCGTCGCTGAGGCTGCTCAAATCGTACTGACTGTAGTCGATTTGGTCGCGCAGGCTTTTGTAGGTGAAACCGGCCGGCATCAGATCTTCCCACTGCAGTTCAGTGGCTTCCCGTGCCTGAGCATTAAAGGCCAGACTGACCAGCAGACAGGCGCTGAGGGTCACCCAAATCCTAATGTTCAAAACCGTGCTTTTCATGGTTACATCCGCAGCTGCGTTATTTAAGTCGTGGCGGTCAGGCCATCGGACAGGGACTGTCGGTAGGCTTTCCAACCCGGCAGCAGACCGACCAGAAACGCCAGGCCAACAAAGCCTGCCAGCACGACCAATAAGGTCGGCGAAGGCAACGCCAGCGTTAATTGTATGCCGTAGCTGCCCTGAACCCAAATACTGGCGAGGGCTATGATGCCCCAGTGCAATACTAGGCCAGCCAGCAGACCGGCAACGCCATAGAGCCCGGATTCCAGCATCAGCAAACCCAGAATATGGCCCGGCCGGGCGCCCAGTGCCCGCAAGATGGCCATTTCCCGGCGGCGCTCATTGAGGCCCGCCAGAATCACTGTCACCATGCCGAGCAAGCCGGTCACCACCACCATAAAGGAAACCGCAATCAGCGCATTCTCGGCAATACCGATCAGTTGCCACAGCTCCTGCAAGGTCGCGCCAGGAATGATCGCCGACAACGGCTCGGCGCGGTACTGGTTAATCAACCGCTGAAAGGAGAAGGTCTGCACCCGGGATTTCATGCCCACTAGCACCGCTGTAACGCTGTCGGGTGTCAGATCCATCTCGCGGGCTTCCGCGGCAGAGATGGCATAGCCCGGTAGTTTGACGCCCTGCTGCCAGTCGACGTGCATGGCGGTAATGCCTTCCAGCGGCACGTGCAGGCTGCGGTCTACCGGCGTGCCGGTGGTATCAAGAATGCCGACCACGGTGAAGGGTTTGTCATCGTGGTTTTCGAAACTGGTGGTGCCCAGGCCGTGAGCAACCACCAGTTCGTCTCCGACCTGGTAGTTCAGCTCCTCGGCCACTTCAGCGCCGAGCACAACGTCATAGACATCGTCGAATGGCTGGCCACTTTGAAATGCCAGCAATTGATTGCGGCCATATTGGTAATGCTCGAAATACTCGGTTGTGGTGCCAATGACCCGATAACCCCGATGGGAATCACCGAGCGATAGCGGTACCGTCCAGGCCACGGCCGAGTTACGGCGCAGGTCGGAGTAGCTTTCCCAACTGATGTTGTTGGTGGCGTTGCCGATGCGAAACACCGAATAGAGCAGCAGGTTCAACGCCCCGGTGCGTCCGCCGACAATCAGGTCCGTGCCGGAGAGCGTATTGGAGAAGCTGGCGCGGGTGTCTTCGCGTACCCGATCAACGGTGAGCAACAAACACAAACTGAGCGCGACCATGGCCAGTGTCAGCAAGGCGGTGGTGCGGCGGTTCCAGAGGCTGGCCAGGGCGAGGCGCATCCAGTTCATAATGCAGCCTCGTTCTGGGCGCTGGCTTCCGGTGCCAGCTCCAGTTCCTGATCAAACCAGCGCGCCAGATGCCGGTCGTGGCTGACAAACACCAGCGCACTGCCCAGCGCCTGGCACTGGCCAGTCAGCACGTCCATAAAGTTATCCACATTGTCCTGATCGAGGGCCGAGGTGGGTTCATCGGCAATCACCAGTTCGGGCAGCCCCATCAGCGCCCGGGCGGCGGCGACACGCTGCTGCTGGCCGACGCTGAGTGCCGAGACGCGCTGGTGCCAGAGAGCATCGGAGATGTTCAGCCGGGTCAGGCGATCGGCGGCTGCACCGGTCAGGCTGCTCGCTTCAGACAACGCTTTGTCGTGACGGCGACGCGACAGCCTGCAGGGCAGCATCACGTTATCGATCACCGACAAATAGGGCAGTAAATTGAATTGCTGGAAAATATAGCCAATGTGATCCGCTCGGAAACGATCTCTCATCTTGCCAGACTGCTGCGACAGCGGCTGGTCCAGAACCCGAATCAGCCCCTGCGTCGGTACCAGCACGCCAGCCAGTAGATTCAGCAGGGTACTCTTGCCACTGCCGCTCGGGCCACGGACGAACAGGCTTGAGCCCGCGGGTAGTTGAAGCCGGTCGATAGCCAGGGTGTCGTGTTGCTGGCCGGGCCAGCGAAACGCCAGGGATTCAATATTCAGAGCGTCCGACATGGAGGCCTCTATTGGTTATACAGGGAACAGACCGCACAACGTTCAGTTCAGGTCGAGACGGGTATTACCGGGTGTCAGTTGAGCGGCACCCTGCCAGTCATCACCAAGGTACTGTACCTGCAAGTCAGTCAAATTGGGAAAGTGTTCGAACGCCGACACAGTTACCGTGTGCAGTGCGTCGAGATTCTCGCAACGATAAGTCCACTCGACAAGCACATCCGAGTGAGCGTTTTTGGCGTGGTCACGTTCGTGGTCTTCATGATGCTCATCTTCATGTGCATGATCATCGCTATGTTCGTCTTCATGCTCGTGGTCGTGGTCATCGTGATGTTCGTCGGCATGTTCATCATGGTGCTCTTCGTCATGATCATCGTGCGCGTCGATGCCTTCCCACGTCGCCGCCTCTACCGCATGAGTTACCAGGGTACATTGAGCCGCAGCGGGCAAATCGAGCACCGCATCAGCCCGCGCCAGTGTTGCCAGAGCCGACCCAACCTGGTCACGCTGGGCATCACTCGCAGGAGCCTGTTCAAAACCCACCAGATTGTAGGCTGGCGTATCAAGACTGACGGCCAGGGTTTGATTCTCGGCCGCCAGCGTCAGTAGCGCGGCACCGTGCTCATGGGCACCCAGCTGGCGTTCGGTCTCGGCCTGGGCACTGGTAGCCAGAGCGACCAGGCCCAGGGCAAACAGAGTTGGAGTCGGTTTGAGTGTCATGTCGTGATTTTCCTTAACAAGTAACCGGTTAGAAGATATGCACTGATTTAGAGATGTTACAACGTATCATTAATAAATGCCAAGTCCGAATCTGTTCGCACCACTACAGACCCCGGTATACTCGCCACTCAGCCTGACCTGGTGCGCCTGTGCTACTCGCTTACGTTAATGCCCTAATTCCTGTGTTGTTCTGTGCCGTCCTTGGTTATGGCCTGGCGCGGAAAACCAGCCTACTGAATTCGCCTACGCTGGCCACACTGGTGACTCATATTGGCCTGCCAACCCTGATTCTGAGCGCCTTGCTGAGCATGGATGCCGAGTTGCTGAGCCTCTCCGGTACGCTCTGGGCTATTGTTGGCGTTTTGGTGATCAGTGCGCTGCTGGGTGCCGTTCTATTGCACTTCAGCGGACTGGCGATACGTGGGTACTTACCCATGTTGGTTAATCCCAACACCGGCAACCTCGGTATTCCACTGGTGTTTGCACTGCTGGGCCCCGAGGCACTGATTCACGCCGTTGTTATTTCGACCGTGGTACAGATCAGCCATTTCACCCTGGGAGTGGGGTTGCTGTCAGGCAGTTTCAGCCTGAAGTCGATTTTGCGCAACGGTTCGATTCTGGCGCTGATCGCTGGTGTACTCTGGCGTCTGGTCGACGCGCCCCGGCCCGAGGCTGTGCTGTCGACGCTGTCGCTCCTGTCCGGAATGACGTTACCGATCATGCTGTTGCTACTGGGCAAATCGCTGGCGGGTATCGACATTCGCCAACTCGACCGGGTTGGTCGCATCATCGGCCTGTCGTTCGCCCGGGTCGCCATTGGCCTCACCGCTGCCATTCTGGTCTGCCTGGCCCTGCCGCTCTCCCCACTGGTGCAACAAACCCTGCTGCTACAAGCCACCATGCCGGTCGCGGTGATCAGCTACCTACTCGCCAGCCACTACAACGGCCCGAAAGACGATATAGCCGCTGTTATTTTAGTCAGTCTGCCAATCTCACTGCTTGCAGTGTTTGGCATACAGCTGCTGTCCTGAG
>NZ_JBBECH010000074.1:0-15128 GCF_040881935.1 Saccharospirillum sp.
GCATCCATGCTGCGGACTACCCCACAGAGGCATACCCGGCACCCGGTGCTAGTCTTCCGAGATAACTCCGAAACTTGAGGCAGCAGAGCCGGTGAACGAATTTAAACCGGCTCATTATCTACGGTATTTTTGCTGGTCTTTCAGCGTGTCATACGCTTCTTGAATGCGTCCGAATGCCTGGGCATCGCCGCCCTTGTCGGGGTGATGTTCATTGGCCAGTTGCCGGTATCGGCTTTTGATGTCGGCAAAGCTGGCCGATTGTTCCAGGCCTAGTGTTGCCAGGGCATCGGGCGCACGTTCTTCGCCGAGTAAGCGTCGCCAGAAGCCGTCCAGCAGGCTTTGAACGCTGAAGCCATCCTCTTTTGCCAGATTCCCAAAATCCAGATAGTAAGCCGCCAGAGACGGGTCCGGGTGAAGCGCCCGGCTATCGCCGGTGTTGGCCGCCTGCCACTGAATCCTTAGGGGGCAGATCGACAGGCGGCGGGCGCTTTGGTGGTGTTGCTGTTGCAACCGATACAGTACGTGCATCAGTACAAAGTGATGTTGGAACAGCAGCAGCGGGTCTCCCAGATCGGGTTTGGGAAAGAGGTCGGGGTGTTGCCGGTCCAGTGCCTGGATCAACTCGTATTCCGACAGCCCAGACGGTGCAGCCGTTAAGGCTTGGTCGACGGTTTCCAGCAGGCCGGGTGGCAGGTTCAGCTCACGCATCGTTCGAGGTTGATACTCCAGGTTCGGTGGTCGGACTGTGGTGCTCGCCGGGCGCTAAATGACGGTAGTCAACGGCGGCATTGGCGGCTTCCAGACAGAGCATGGCGCGGTCAATTTCCCGGTCGAGCACAAAGGTTTCCGGCCAGAGTTCCCGTTTACCGGTCAGTTTGTCGAGGCATGGGTAGCCGGTCAAACCGGCGCAGCATACTGCCCTGTGCCCGCTCTGGCCAGTCATCGGGCACGATGAACCAGTGCCCGTCTTCACCCTCGCCGGGTAGCCGGCCCAGCCACTGTGCCGGCGGTGGGTGTTTGCGGGTCTCGTTGGGCCCCGGGTGCGGAGACAGCCATTGGCTCTTGTTGATCCAGTGCCCGGTTAGCCCTCGCTGCCGGGCGTCGGATTCGGTCAACCAGGGTCGTACCAGCGCCTGGGGCGCGATCAGTGGCCATGACTGAGCTGTGGTGGCAGTATCCAGTTCGGTGGAATAGGGAACGAACCCGCGGCCTGTCACCCAACCGAGCGACTGGTCGGGTCTCGGTAAATGCAGGGGCCAGGCGTTTTCTTCCGCGGCTCGTTCCGGCAGGCGCAGTTGATGGGACAGCAGGCGTTGTGATTTCAGGGTCATGAAGTCTTTAAGACCGGATCCGATCCAGCGGCACGCCGGGTCGATATCGGGTACCTCGGGGATCAGCAGGTAAAATTTGAGCGCCAGCTCCAAATGAACGATGCAACCCTGACGGTAGTCCTCCAACAGCAGGTCGAGCTCACCCAGGGTACGAGAGGGGCCACGAATGATGCAGTTGCTGGCTAGAATCCGGTAATCGGGCGAGGCGGTAAACAGCGCCTGAACCAAGGCTTCAAAATAATGACCCAGTTTACCGTGCCGGGCCTGTTCCAGTGCCTGCCACTGGGTGGTCAGAACCGGATCAATCAGATCTGCGGTAAAGGCCTCGCCCGGATCCCAGCCCAGTTCGGCTGCGGGCAGCAGGGCGGGTGCCTGGAGGATCCACAACAGATCCTGGCGCAATTGAGCGCGGACTGCTTCGTCCATGCGGGTCCCTTCTGGTATGCTTCGAGACCGTTGACGATAACTGAAGCGACCTTAATGACCAAACCCGAATACACCCAATCCTTTGACCGGATTGGCATTGTTGGCCGATTGGACAGCGACAGCGTAGTGCATTCGGTGCGCCGGTTAACTCAGCTGTTGCGAGAGTTGAAGCGGGCCTGTCGAATTGATTTGCCCCTGGCTGAGGCCATTCCGGGCCTTACCTGCGAACCGCTTGACCGGGCCGGACTCGGCGCCTGGGCCGACCTGATTATTGTCGTGGGTGGCGATGGAACACTGCTGGGCGCAGCCCGTGACCTGGCAGAGTATAATGTTCCCTTGCTTGGTATTAACCGGGGTCGTCTCGGCTTTCTGACCGACATCATGCCCGTTGAGATGGAACAGAAGGTCCGCGATGTGTTTTCTGGCCGGTACGTCATTGAAAACCGGTTTCTGCTGCAGGCGAGTATTATCCGGGATGGCCAGGTACTGGAAACCGGCCGGGCACTGAATGACGTGGTGCTGCACTCTGGCCAGAGCATCCGCATGATCGAATTCGAGCTCTACATTAACGATCAGTTTGTCTACAGCCAGCGGTCCGATGGGCTGATCGTGTCAACACCTACCGGCTCGACTGCTTACGCCCTGTCGGCTGGTGGCCCGCTGGTGCATCCGAGCCTCGATACCATGATTCTGGTGCCCATGTTCCCGCACAGCCTGAATAACCGGCCACTGGTCGTTGGTGCTGACGCTCAACTCAGCATCCAGCTGGGGGAAGATCATGGTTTCGAACCGCAGATCAGTTTTGATGCCCAACACCATTTTGCCATCGCTCCGGGCGATGAGCTGAAAATCAGCCGGTTTCCACAGGCCTTGCGCCTGTTACACCCGGAAGATCACAACTATTACGAGATTTGCCGCACCAAACTGGGCTGGGGCAATCGTCTTGAAGATTAACCCCTGTGGGAAATATTCAGAGGCTCCCTTGTCTCTGGCCAGTTTGACCGCACATGTCAGCAAAGCAGGGTTGCAGAGGTGGAACCAATGAATTTTGACGCCGTGGCCGGGAGCCTGTCTCCCGAAGTCTACAGCCGGCTGAAAGAGGCCGTTGAACTGGGCAAATGGCCCAATGGGGTGGCCCTTTCCAAGGAGCAGAAAGCGCTGTGTCTGGAAGCCTGCCTTAAATACGAAATCAGCAATGGCGTGCCCGAACAGGTGCGCACCGGGTACATTGACCGGCCCGAATCCGTTAAACGCAAGGCTGAACGGTTGAATGACATCCAGGTGATCAACTTGCCCGGTAGTGGGGACACCCTGCAATGAATCTCGATCTTTTTAGTGAAGCACCAGACGAAACCACCGAACTCGGTCGTGGCGGGCTGGAGAAAATGATCAGCGATGCGACCTCACCGGTGCAGTACCGGCTGCGACTGGGTGAGCGGGACATCGATATGAATGCCCGCATTGGCACCCCGATCCGGCTTGAATACCTGGGTGAAATTCACTGCGTCTATTGCGACAAAGTCACCAACAAGAGCTTCGGGCAGGGTTACTGTTACGAGCATTTCATGTCGCTGGCCCAGTGCGACAGCTGCATGATGAGCCCGGAGAAATGCCATTTTGACCAGAGTACCTGTCGTGAGCCGGAATGGGCCGAAGCCACCTGCATGCAGTCGCATTATGTCTATCTGGCCAATGCCAGCGGTATTAAAGTGGGCATTACCCGGGGTGGCCAGGTTCCGACCCGCTGGGTTGACCAGGGCGCAACCCAGGCGATGATCATTGCCCGGGTGACATCCCGCAAACTGGCCGGTTTGCTGGAAGTGGTGTTCAAGCAGCATGTGGCCGATAAAACCAACTGGCGCACCATGCTCAAAGGCACTTCGGATCCGCTGGATTTGCCCGCACTGCGTGATCAGTTGGTGGCTGAATGCCGTCCGGAGCTGGATGCTCTAATTGCTGAGTATGGGTTGCAGGCCATTCAGTTGATTAACCACGCCGACGTTCGCTCGCTCGACTATCCGGTTGAACGCTATCCCGAAAAAGTGAGCAGCCTGACGCTCGATAAACAACCGGTTGTCGAAGGCACCTTGCTGGGCATTAAAGGCCAGTATTGGATTCTTGATACCGGCGTTATCAACATTCGTCGCCACACCGGCTACCAGGTGGTGTTGCGTTAACGTTAAAATTCAAGTTTCGGAGTTCGGGGACCTTGGGTGCCAATCGTCCACGTCGGCTACCGGTGGTGCCTCTGCGGGGTCGGCATGAATCCGTCCGTGGAGCCTAGGCCGCAGAGGCACCACCGGCATCCGCCGCTCGTATTGTGCGAACTTCGGAACTTGAGTTCATAGGCTTATATCCGGGCCTGACTTCCGGTCTTCGTACCGGCCTTCCCGACCCGGCCCCACAAGGGCTTTCCTTCAAGGGCAAGAGTGAGACACTGATGAGAACACAGGATCCGAAAACGATTTATCTCAAGGAATACCAGCAGCCTGCCTACTGGGTAGAGCATATTAATCTGACCGTGCGATTGTTTGAGGGTTACACCGAGGTTGCATCAGAACTGCGTCTGAAAAAGAATCCGACTGTAGACAGCCGCGAGCTGGTGTTGAATGGGGTTGGTCAGTCGATTCAGTCCCTGCATTTGGGCGACCAGCCGTTGTCTGAAGACGACTACCAGTACAGTGACAATATACTCAGACTTCAGTGCGATGCCGATGAAGTCCAATTCCGCGCAGTAACTCACATTGACCCACAGAACAACACGTCTCTGGAAGGCCTGTATCAGTCTGGCACCATGTATTGCACCCAGTGTGAAGCCGAAGGGTTTCGCAAGATCACCTTCTACCCGGATCGCCCCGACGTGATGGCGTCCTTTACCACACGCATTGAAGCGGATGCCAAACATTTTCCGGTGCTGTTGTCGAACGGCAACCCTGTTGACAGTGGGGCTCTGGAAGGCGGGCGGCATTACGCGGTCTGGGAAGACCCGTTTCCGAAGCCAAGTTACCTGTTTGCACTGGTCGCTGGCGATCTGGCCAGTAAAGATGATCGGTTCACGACGTTCAGTGGCCGCGAGGCCACTCTGCGCATTTTCGTTGAGCCCCAGAATGCCCACAAAGTTGATTTCGCACTGACATCGCTGAAAAAAGCCATGACATGGGACGAGGAAGTCTATGGCCGTGAGTACGATCTGGACCTGTTCATGATTGTCGCGTCAGACTTTTTCAATATGGGCGCCATGGAAAACAAAGGGCTGAATATTTTTAATAGCGCTGCCGTACTGGCATCGCCCGATACCTCTAACGATCAGCGCTTTGAGCGCATAGAAGGCATCGTAGCGCACGAGTATTTTCACAACTGGAGCGGCAACCGGGTGACCTGCCGCGACTGGTTCCAGCTGTCGCTAAAGGAAGGCTTTACCGTATTCCGCGATACCGAATTTAGTTCAGACACGCACGACCGCGCGGTCAAGCGAATTGAAACCGTGGCCGGGCTGCGGGCGGGTCAGTTCCCTGAAGACAACGGCCCCATGGCGCACCCGGTGCGGCCCGACTCTTACATTGAGATTAATAATTTCTACACCGCCACGGTGTATGAAAAGGGCGCTGAAGTCGTTCGGATGATTCACACCCTGATTAGTGCGGAGTATTTCCGGCGCGGATCGGATTTATATTTCGAACGGTTTGACGGTCAGGCGGTGACCACCGACGATTTCGTTGCCTGTATGGAGGAGGTGTCGGGCCTTGATCTGACCCAGTTCAAGCGTTGGTACAGTCAGGCGGGAACGCCCCGGCTAACGGTGACGGATCAGTTCGATGCGGGCAAGGGCACTTACACTCTGAGTTTCCATCAATCGTGTCCGGCCACGCCGGGCCAGACTGAAAAATCTCCCTTTGTTATTCCGATAAAACTGGGATTGTTGGGCGCTGATGGACAGGATCTGCCGATTACCACCAAGGCCAATTACAATGCCGACACCGAAGTACTGACCATTACCGATGAAGTTACGGAGGTGGTTTTCACCGGTTTGTCGGAACGGCCGGTGCCCAGTTTACTAAGGGACTTTTCAGCTCCGGTGAAATTGTCTTTCGGGTACAGCAATGAGCAGCTGGCTTTCCTGGCGGCAAACGACGCCAATGGATTTAACCGCTGGGATGCGCTGCAGCAATTGTATCTCAGGGCTATTTTGAGCATGGCGACAGACCACAGAGCCGGGCGCACTCTGTCAGCGCCTTCGGTCGTCGTTGAAGCGGTGGCGACGGTGGCCGGTGATGCCTCGCTGTCGCCTGCGATTCGTGCCAGCATGTTGACCCTGCCTGGCTATGCGATTCTCAAGGATGCAGTCGATGTGGTTTACATCGACGACCTGATTGCCGCGCGCAAGCATCTGGTCAAAACACTCGCCAGCCGTTACCGGGATATCTGGCGGTCGCTGACCGAAAAACTCAGTAGCGATGCGCCTTACGAATTTAACGCTGAAGAGTCCGGTCGTCGTCAATTGCAGGGTCTGAGTCTCTGGTACTGGTTAAAGGCGGGCGATCAGGCAGCCTTTGATTTTGCCGCTGAGCTGTATGCCGGTGCCACCAATCAGACAGATCGCAGTAATGCGTTACGAGCTGTACTGGCAGGCGATGCCGAAGCCTTGCAACAATCGCTGCTGAGTGATTTTTACGAGCGCTGGCAATCCGATACCCAGATGGTTGAACAGTGGCTGACCATGCAAGCGGGTACGCCGGGAATGACGGTCGCAGGCATAGAAACGCTGATGCAGCACCCAGCCTTCGATATCAAAAACCCGAACAAGGTACGCAGTGTAATTGTGGGTTTTGCGATGAACACCGAGTCGTTTCACGATGAAAAGGGGGAGGGGTACGCCTTGCTCGCCAGCGTAGTTCGCCAGTTGAACGCCTTGAACCCTCAGCTGGCTGCTCGGCTGGTGACGTTGTTGTCGGACTGGAAACGGTACGATACGGCTCGCGGGCGGATGATGGCTTCAGCCCTGGAGACCATTCTGGCTACTGAGTCGCTGTCGTCCAACGTGTTCGAGATGGCTCAACGCGCCCTGAAAGACTGATTTTGGTACCACAAGGTGCATAACTGATTGAAATACAACGCAAAGTATTGACAGTCCGTTAGGCACCAGTAGAATACCCACCGGTGTCAGACGGGAGTCCGGCACCCAATTTGGGGCTATAGCTCAGCTGGGAGAGCGCCTGCATGGCATGCAGGAGGTCTGCGGTTCGATCCCGCATAGCTCCACCAAATTCTAAAAAACCGGTCCTTGCGACCGGTTTTTTTATGGACGGAGTACGGCAATTTAGACATCGTGGTATCGGCCCGCGTCGGGCACCGGGGGCACCCCTGTCGGGTCGGCGTAGATCCATCCATGGAGCCTAGACCGCAGCATCCCTGCTGCGGACTCCCCCACAGTGGTACCCCCGGTGCCCGCCGCTAGTCTCCTAGTCAAACTCCAAAACTTAAGATGTAACTCTTCGGAATATAACTCGCTATTCTTACGCGGTTCTTATGGTTCCTGTGGCGCCAAAACAATTTCAATGCGCCGGTTTCGCTGCCGACTGGCTTCGTCGGTCTCGGTGACCTGTGGTTGGGTATCGGCTACACCGGTCGCGCTTATTCTTCCTGGCGTCCAGTCAGCGCGGTGTTGGCAGCTTGCAATTGCTGCTGATAGCGCTCATTTAGTCGTAGCTGTTGCTCAAGCTGCGCGGTCAGTTCCTGGTTGGCCTGAGCCCGGGCATCAGCCTCCGATTCCAGCCTTGCCAGCTCACGTTGACGGGTCGATGCGGCTTCAAGGCGTTGTTGAGTCTGTTGTTGTGTGGCCACCAGATTGGCGTATTCCTCCGTGACCTCGCTCAGTCGGGCCTGCAATTCACCGACGATGTCTGCCAGGCCGTTCTGCTGATCGGTGAACTGGCCGAGACGTTGTTCGAGCTGACGGTTTTCTTCGGTCAGGGTCTGTGCCTGACTGCGAGCCGCCAGTAAATCGGCAGACTGGTCGCTCACCTGTTGTTCCAGTGACCGTGCAGTTTGGGTTAATTGCTGGTTATCCCACAGCGCGTAAGCCATAAAAAACGCGAGTAGCAGAGCGGCAATCAATGCCCAGAGGGTCGATCTTGGCATGTCGTGTTCCTATGTCAGTGATGTGTCAAGCATGGCCCAAAACCCGGTCAGGTGTCGACTTTCTTTCGTCACCAATCCCGCTCTGGTTAATGCCTATTTGCCGATAATTTCAAAAACAGCCAATCAGATCACGTTCCCGCGCAATATCCGTGCGTTTTTCCAGGCACTGGTCAATACTGTTGACGTCATTTTCAGCGAAATCGAAGGTCTGAACGGGGTAAAACAAGGGCCATCATTTAGCCGGAAATCCCACATACAACAACAAAAATGGAAACCGCATGAACGACACTAGTAAAGCTCGTCACTATCAAACACCCTTGCAGGAACTGGCGCGTCATGTCCGGGAACGGGGTGATGAGGCCTATCTGCATCAACCGGCAAACCGGCAGTTAAAGGTGTGGACCTGGAGGCAGGTAGATAAGGATGCTCGCAAAATTGCCCAGGGGCTGACATCACTGGGGCTGAACCCGGGTGACCGGGTCGCCATCTTCGCCAAAAACAGTGCGGAATGGTTTATTGCCGACTGGGCGATCATGATGGCTGGCCTGGTCAGTGTGCCCATTTACGCAACGGCGGGTGAATCGACGCTGCAGTATATTCTGGATCACAGTGAAGCCAAGGCGATTTTTGTTGGCAAGTTGGATGATAAAGCTGCGGGTTCCAAAGTGTTCGACGGTTCGATTCCACGCATCGGGTTTCCTTACGATACCGTTGAACACGATATTCGCTGGCAAGACTGGATCAGTCAGCAACAGCCGCTGGCCGACGTGGCTGAGGTAGGTCTTGATGACATCATGTCGATCGTTTACACCTCGGGCAGTACCGGTAACCCCAAGGGTGTTGTGTTGAAGTTCCGTCAGTACGCTGCTGCTGCCACAGCCAACCGAAGCGTCATCGGCTTGCGGCCAGACGACCGTACTGTGTCGTATCTGCCGCTGGCTCATATTACCGAGCGTACGGTGATTCAGGGAACGTCGTTGTATGCTGGCGGGCCGGTTTACTTTGTTGAATCGCTGGATACATTTGTTGATGATTTGAAGGTTGCCCAACCTACCGCCTTTCTGTCGGTTCCAAGGCTTTGGGTTCGCTTTCAGGCCGGTGTTCACGAGAAGATGCCGGAACAAAAACTGCAAAAACTGTTACGCATTCCGCTGCTTGGCAAAATCGTCGCCAAGAAAATTCGTCAGGGGCTGGGTTTAAATTCGGTGCGCATTTTCGGTTCGGGATCAGCGCCGATCTCACCGAGTACGCTGCACTGGTATTACCGCCTGGGCATACCCATTTGCGAAGCCTGGGGCATGACGGAGACCGCTGGTCTTTCAACCACTAATATGCCGTTCCGTGAAGACCGGCTGGGTACCATTGGCGTACCCATCGATTGCCTTGAAGTTCGCCTCAGTACGCAGGGTGAAATGCAGGTTCGCGGCGATACGGTCTTCGAAACGTATTACAAAAACCCGGAAGCTACAGCCGATTCGTTTGAAGATGGCTGGTTCAAAACTGGCGATAAAGCGATCAAGAATCCTGATGACTCTTACACCATCGTGGGTCGTCTGAAAGAGGAATTCAAAACCGCCAAGGGCAAATACGTTGCACCGGTACCGATTGAGAGTCAGTTGGCGGGCAACCCGGACATCGAACAGGTATGTCTGATGGGGAGTGGCCGTACCCAGCCGGTCGCCGTGGTGGTACTGGCGGAGCATCTGCGCAGATCAGCGCGCGAGCCGTTGCGGGCGTCACTGCAGCATACCCTGTCTGCGGTTAATGCAGGGCTGGAATCTCACCAGCGTCTCGATGGTATTCTGGTGGCAGACGATCTCTGGAGTATCGAGAATGGCCTGCTGACACCAACGTTGAAATTGAAGCGTGCCGACCTTGAACAGCAGTATCAGGATCGCCTGGCTAATGTGTCTGCCGGTAAAGTGTTTTGGGAAGATGAGACTGTGACTGGATAGGGTCTATATAAACCTGATCTGATAATCCTGCCATCTGATGTGAGCCCGGCTAATAACCGGGCTTTTTGTTTGGAAAAACTCACAGTCAGAAATAGCGGTACTATCCAACCAGAATGTAGATCAGCCAGGCCAGCCCGTAGAGTGGAATCTGGTGAATCATATAGAACCCCAGGCTATGTCGGCTGAGCCAGAGAAAGGGGCCTGCAGTTGGTAGGAAGAGAAGTCGGTTGATGCTGAAAAAACGTCTGTGTCCGAGGTAAATCCCGATATACACCATCCCCAGCCAGGGGATCAGTCGAGTCAGGTCCATAGTTCGGTTGGGCAGGTTCAGGGGTTCACGTAACGCCTGATACACCGGCACCAGATTGAACCAGTCGGTTAGGTTGAACAGCGCCAGTATCGCCACCCCAGCGATAAGGGCCAGGCGCGGAGTGTGAACCAGAGGCAATGCCAGCAGGCTGGCGACGGCGATGAAATGCAAAACTCCAAACCAGATCCAGCTGTCCGGATAGAGCAGCCAGGTGGCGATGGTAAAAGTCAGTGCACCCGCGACAATCCTCAGCTCACGCACCCAGAAAGCCCGCCAGCGAATGCCATTGGCATTGGCCAGAGCCAGACTCGCGCCTACGCTGAGAAAGAACAGGGTGACGATAATGCTGCGAAATACCGCCCAGAACGGGGCTTTTGCGTCGAAACTCAGATAGCCAAAAACGCTCAGATCATAGCCAAAATGAAACACGGCCATTAATACCAGTGCCAGAGCCCGCATCTGATCAATGCTGATCAGCCGCTCTTTTCGAGTGTGTGTCCAGGGTGCGCTAGCTGATCTGATGGCCGTGGTCAATACGGGCTTGTCTCCGTATTTGACAGGTCTTGGCTGTCCAACGTGTGGTAAATAATCTGGTGATGGGGTTGGTTCTCTTTCCAGGCGAGCTGCTGGGTGATCAGGGGTGTAAGATTGGGGCGTTGCTCCTGGCCGCACACCATCATAGTGCTCTGTTCCCAGTTGGCGACCCCAAAATCTTCGGCGAATGCCAAAGGCGTGACAACCAGCAGGGCAAAACACAGCCATGCCTGTCTAAACCGTGTCATCGGTTTAACTCCGTTCAAAACGTTCGAGCAGTTCGTCGCCACTCAATTCGTCGAAATCGGCCGCGTCGGCATCGATATCATCCAATGGCTCAGGTTCGGAAAGTTCCGCTGAGTGGTCAACTGAAGGGCCTTGTGCTGGTGGCTTTTGGGGCCCCTGACCAGCGCTCGTGTCTTTGCCCTTATTTTCCTCCAGGAACTTGGCATAGGCTGATTTGCTGCGGTTCCTGTGCTTGGCCAGTCGGTTTTTACTGGGAATTTTTCCTTTATCGCCCTGGCTGATAAAGGTTTTCTTGGACCCGGTTTTGATGCCGAGCCGGTCTTTCAGTGAACGGCTCTTTTTTCTGCGTGACATGCTTTTCCCATCGAATTGGGTTGAATGTGCCCCTATTATAGACGCTTACAGGCGAATCTAAATGCACAGAATAGGGTAATTTATGGAATACAGAGAATTAGGTCGCTCCGGCATCAAGGTTTCCAGCATCGCACTGGGAACCATGACCTGGGGCCAGCAGAATACCGAAGCGCAAGCGCACCAGCAGATGAATTACGCACTTGAGCGCGAGATTAACTTTTTTGACGCCGCCGAGATGTATCCGGTGCCACCCAAAGCAGAGACCTATGGCCGGACAGAGGAGTACATCGGCACCTGGTTTAAGCAGCGTGGTCAGCGTGACCGGGTTGTGCTCGCGACCAAAGCTATTTCCAGAGGTGATTTCGAGTACATTCGTGGCGGCCCGACCTTATCGCGGGATCACATCAAACAGGCCTGCGAGGCCAGCCTGCGGCGGCTGCAGACAGATTACATCGATCTGTATCAACTGCACTGGCCCGACCGGAGCACCAATTTCTTTGGCAAGCTGGGCTATCAGGGGCTGGATGCCAACGAAGACACCGTTAGTATCGCCGAGAGTCTGTCCGCGTTGAATGAACTGGTGCAGGAAGGCAAGGTACGCCGTATCGGGATTTCGAATGAAACACCCTGGGGCGTGGCCGAGTACCTGCGTCTTAGTGACCGAGATCAGTTGCCGCGCATAGACAGCATTCAGAACCCCTACAATCTTCTCAATCGCAGTTTTGAAGTGGGTCTGGCTGAGTTTGCCTGTCGTGAACAGGTCGGCTTACTGGCTTATTCACCGCTGGCGTTTGGCATGTTGGCCGGTAAATATCTGGATGGCCAGCGGCCTGAGGGCGCGCGGCTGACTCTGTTTGAACGTTTCCAGCGGTACAATAACGCCCAGGGTTTTGCGGCAACCGCCGATTACATTCAAGTGGCACGGGACCACGGGCTGGATCCGGCGCAGATGGCGCTGGCTTACGTGACCAGCCGCCAGTTTGTGACCAGCAACATCATTGGGGCGACCACGATGGAGCAACTGAAGAGTAACATCGACAGTGAAAGCCTGGTGTTGTCGGACAAAGTACTGGCCGATATAGAGGCCGTGCATCAGCGCCAGCCAAACCCATGCCCTTAATGCTTTTATCTGAGTAGGTGTTAGCGGGCTTCAATAATCTTTAGCCCAATTCCCGAGGGCGCGTGACGGACCACGCGCATCATGACCACGGGTGCAGGCATGGGTAACCCCTTAACTTGACTGCGCACCTGAGTGCCGAGGTTAAAGCATTGCTTCTGGTCCGCTGTCAGCTCGACAAAGGTGCCTCCGTCAGAAATATTCCAGGTTTTTGCTTCCGTGCGATGGCCATCCCGGGTGACCAGTTCGATGACGACTTCCAGTCGGGTTCGCGGGTGAGCCCGCTGATCCTGGCTCACCATCGGTCTCGCAGTTGCCGCAGCGCTGTAAACCGGGCCTGAGCAGTGTCGGTGCGGAACCCATGGTCACTGAGTGCCTGGGCGAGGGTGTCGTCTTCGAGCCGGAAAAACAGGTTGATCTGTTCTTCATCGGCCAACGTTGTCGTTAAGCGGGTATCTGGCGTTTGTCGGTCGCTGGTGGCTTTCATATCCACAGCGGGTAGGTGGTCGGGCAGAATGCTTAGTGTAAAGGCGAGATTGGTCGGCAGATAATCGTGCCCGGGATAGATGCGTGTATCCGGATGAGCCCGTTGTCGCAGTTGTTGAATGCTGTGAAACAGTGTGTCGGTATCGCCTGAACGGGTGTTGCCGACACCGGCGTTGAACAGGGTGTCGCCGCAGATCAGCGTGGGTTCCGGCTCAGTCAGATAGAAGACGCCGTGGCCCGGTGTGTGCCCGGGAGACATCCAGAACCAGGCCCTGGACTGGCCCAGGGTCAGTTCATCGCCATCGCGCAACCAGTGATCAGCTTGAAAACGCCCCTGACAGGTCTCCGGCGCTCTTACCCGGGCACCGGTTTTGGCTTTCAGTTCTTCCAGGTGGCGAATGTGATCACCGTGTTCATGGGTGATCCAGATATCGGTAATGTGCAGGCCCTGGTCTTCGGCCAGAGCGAGCAAATGGTCCGCGTCAAAGGGATCGACCGCTGCAGCAGCCTGACTGTGTTCACACACCACCAGGTGGTTGTAGTTCTGAAAAGAGTTTGGAACGAAGGTTCGAATGACTCTCATGGTATACTCATCGGCATTATTTCTATTAACCCTATGCAAAAATCCCGTTTGAAACAATGATGCTGTCGTGGAATTCTCTGCCCAGTCAGGCAGACCCATGGTCAGCAGGTGTGCGTTCGAATCAGCAGCGCTCGCCGGGCAGGGCACTGCGCAACCATCATTTTAGGAGGAACCTTTCCAGATGCCAGCCGTGATGACGGTCATTTCACCCGCCAAGAAACTGGATTTCGAGACAGTCGCACCGGTCGATAAAGTGACCGAAGGGCGTTTTAACCAGGAAGCAGCCGAACTGGTCGATATTTTACGTACCTGCACCGTCGGCGACCTGCAGGGCCTGATGTCGCTGAGCGAGTCTCTTGCCAGTCTCAATGTGGAGCGGTTCAGTCAATGGAAGTTGCCGATGGATCCTGCCCAGAGCAAACAGGCGCTGTTTGCTTTTATTGGGGATGTATATCAGGGCCTGGAGGCAACGACACTGACACCACCACAAGTTGAGCAGGCACAGGATCGGGTGCGCATTCTCTCTGGTCTGTATGGACTGCTGCGACCTCTGGATCGGATTCTGCCGTATCGGCTGGAAATGGGCACGCGTTTATCCAACCCTCGCGGTCGCAATCTCTACGACTGGTGGGGTGATGCTCTGACGACTACGCTTGCGGATGATGTTCGTAAATCCGGTGCCAAAACACTGGTCAACCTGGCGTCAAACGAATACTTTAAGGCCGTCAGACCGAGACTTTTACCCATTCCGGTGGTGACGCCGGAGTTTCGGGATTTCAAAAATGGGCAGTACAAGGTCATCTCGTTTTACGCCAAGAAGGCACGAGGCATGATGGTCAGGTATATGCTTGAACAGGGTATAGACTCGGTTGAAGACCTGAAAGCGTTTGACTGGGCGGGTTACCGGTTTGATGCTGAACGATCTACAGCCGAGCGCTGGCAGTTTTTGCGCGACGAGGTACCGGGTGTAGACTGATCCGTATCTTACCGCCGATCGGAGCGTCTGATCGGACTTTGATGTTTAACCGGTTGTTATTTCACAACTAGAATGTAGGAGTGTGTCATGTTGACGGCTATTCGCGGGTTATGGGTAGGCAGTGCGGCGTTGTTATTGGCTGGTTGCGCCCAATTTTCTCCCCAGCAAATTCAATTTCAACCCTCGCTTGACGCCGGCAATCTACCGTCAGGCAACGGGGCTTCGGTGTACGTGTTCGCTGAAGACCGTCGTACCAACAATCAGATCGGGGTACGCGGTGGCGCCTATACGGACAGCAGCGTGATTTCCCCACGTGGCGATTTACGGGCTGATCTGCAACAACTTTCCGAGCAAGTCATGGATCGGGCTGGCTATCAGCTTGTCGAGATGAATGCGGATGTCGAGCTAACGTTTGCAATTGAGGAACTGAGCTATCACGTTACCAGTATCGATGCCGCTCGTAAGGAAGCGACGGGCGCCGCGCGCTTCTCGGTTCAGGCGGTTGCTGATGGAACCGTATATTCCAACAGTTTTCGGGCGCAGCGGATGATTGAAACGTTGCGTTACCCGAGCGAGAAAGAAAACGCCGAGTTAATGAACTACGTGTTCGATGCAGCCCTGGAGCGGATGTATGCAGACCCGGGTCTGGAGTCCTTTCTCAACCAGCAATAG
>NZ_JBBECH010000075.1:0-75049 GCF_040881935.1 Saccharospirillum sp.
ATGCTGTATTCGGTCATACCGGTGGTGTTGGCGTTTATCGTATTCAATCAGGGCTTTATCCGGATGCGCAAGTACCAAACCGAGCGCATGCAGCGGCTGCAACGCCTTTCTGAACAGTTGATGAACTACCTCTCCGGGATCGACCTGATCAAGAATCAGCAGATGGGTACCTGGGTGTCGGCCGAAGTTGAACAGGTGAACGCCCGCCTATTGGACACCATTGTAAGAGTGTCCCGGATCCAGACGTTTATTCTGCCCTTGTTGGATTATGCGAACGACCTGATGAAGGTTGTTATTCTCGGACTCGGTGGTTACATGGTTCTGCAGCAGGGTCTGACGCTGGGCGAAATGACCGCCTTTTTGTCTTATTCCGCACTGTTGGCGTTGCCGCTGGCGCAACTTGGCCGGATTGCCGTGGTCTATCAAATGGGAATGGTCAGCATTGAAAGTGTTCAGTCCATTCTCAACACCGAGATTCCCGAGGTGGATCGCACGCTGCCTCAGCCTGCGGCGCCGGCTGAGCGGACCCTCAGTGTCCGTCGTCTGAGCTTCGCCTACCCGGAGCAGGATACCCTGACGCTGAAAAACATCAGCTTCGACATCATGCCTGGTGAAAAAGTGGGTGTGCTGGGCAGCATCGGAGCCGGAAAAACGACGCTGGTGAATTGCATTAACCATCATCTCGATATTCCTGAAGGGCACATTTTCTGGGGCGAGGACGACATTGCCCGACTGCCGCGCAGGCAGTGGCGTGGCACGGTTCGAACCATCACTCAAGAGCCGTATCTGTTTTCCGATACGGTGGAAGCGAATGTCCGCTTCGGGACCGATGAGCAGCCTGTCGACAAATATCAGGTCGATGAGGTCCTGGCGCTGAGCCAGTTGAGTGATGACGTCTCGCGCTTCCAGGAAGGCGATCAGACCTTGGTGGGCGAAAAAGGCATTATGCTGTCTGGTGGCCAGAAGCAACGTCTGAGTATCGCGCGGGCACTGCTAAGTCCGGCCGATCTGATCATTATGGATAATGTGCTGTCCGCCGTGGACTACGAGACTGAACGTAAAATTCTCAGTGGTCTGTTCAATCGCATCGGGCAGCAGTCTGTATTAGTGGTCTCTCATCGCATCAGTGCACTGGAGAATTTGGACAACATTCTTGTGCTTCACCATGGTGAAATCATTTCCCGTGGCACACATGAGCAGTTGCTGGGCAGCAGTGACTACTACCGGGAAACGTGGGAGCTGCAGCAGCATGAAGTGGAGGAGAGCGCATGATTAAGCAACTTGATATCAGCTACATTCGCCGTTTTCTGCAGTTTGCAAAGCCTTATAAAACATGGGCTCTGATCGGCGTTGCGATGCTTCCGCTGTCTATCGCGACTAACTTGCTGTTCCCGTGGTTGACCATCAAGGTAATTGACGACTTTCTGTCCGTCGGTGAATACGAAGGCTTGCCACTGCTGATCGGACTAATGGTCGCCGTGGTCATAGTCAACTACATAGCCGATTCCTGTTATTCGTTTTTTCTGAGAAAAACCGGGCAATATGCGTTGGCTGACATCCGTATGGTATTGTTCCGACGCATTCTGAAACTGCCCCGATCCTACTTTGACCGGACTCCGACGGGCGTCACTTTGTCGCGCCTGACCAGTGACCTGGAAGCCATTTCCGATTCGTTCGTCATGGGTGTTCTTTCGATGGTGCGTGACCTGATCAACACCATAGCGCTGATCATCCTGATGCTGGCCATCGACTGGAAACTGACTCTGATTGTACTGACGGTCTTTCCGCCGGTGCTTTACATCACAAATCTGATTCGCAACAAACTGCGCAGCATGTATCAGATTACTCGCAGCGCCCTTGCAAAAGGAACCGGTTATCTGCAAGAGTGCTTGCTCGGCGTCAAGACTGTACAGCTGTATGGAGCCGAAGAAGAGGTTGAGCGACGCTATGCCGACTACACGCAGGAGTTTTTGCAGGCCCAGTTAAAGTCAAACAAATACGATGCCGTGCTGTTTTCGGTGATTACCGGTGTTACTACCATAACCATTGGTCTGATCATTTGGTACGGCTCCGGTAAGGTGGTACAAGAAGCGGTGACGATCGGTGTGCTGATTGCTTTCATTAACAACATGGAAAAGGTCTTCGTTCCGCTGCGTGACTTTACCGGTCAGATAGCGGCCATTCAGCGGTCATTTGCCGCTTTCGACCACATCGACGAACTCTTTCAGGAACCACTGGAAGAAGACGGTCGGGACCTTATCAGTAAAGATGCCCTTGGGGATCGGCTACAGACATTCGAGTCACTGGAGTTCCGGAATGTCTCTTTTCGTTACGCAAACGATGCCCCCTGGGTCCTGAAAAATGTTTCCTTTCGGCTGGACAAGGGCCATCAGCTGGCGTTGGTGGGTACGACCGGATCTGGAAAATCGACGATTTTGCGGTTGATTTCAAAAGTCTATCAGGATTACGAAGGCAGCATCCTGCTCAACGGCATCGAACTGTCGTCTCTGTCGATCGAAGACGCCATGCATTTGTTTTCTCTGATGCAGCAGGATGTGTATTTATTCGATGAAAGCATTGCTTTTAATATCGGCCTCGGTAAACCCTCCATTGACCGTGAGCAGATACAGGAAGCCGCTCGCTATGTCTATGCCGATGGCTTTATCAAGACCCTGGGTGGGTATGACCGGGAACTGAGCGGCAATGGCGGCAACCTAAGTGCCGGGCAGACGCAATTGATTTCTTTTGCCCGGGCCGTCGCGCAGGGGGGGCAGGTGATTATGCTCGATGAAGCGACCAGTTCCGTCGATTCGGTGACCGAAAACCTGATTCAGCGCGCGATCAGCCGACTGTTCAAAGAACGGACCGTTATCGCGATCGCACACCGCCTGAGTACGATCCGGCACAGCGATACCATTCTTGTACTCGAGCAGGGATGCATCATAGAACAGGGCAACCATGAGCAGTTGCTGGCCCGGAAAGGTGTCTATGCCGGGCTGTTGCAGCAGGCCGACGAGTCGGGTGACTCAGGTGAGGTTGTGCTGACGTGAACCTGATGCCAATTATGTCAGTGCTAGCGACGGGTGCAAGCCTTCAACCAATCGGTAGCGCAGCAAGATCAAAGAGCCTGAAGGGGATATGCCGACCCGCTGATGCAGAAAATTCGCTATCTTGACAAACTCATCGATGAGTTAGCTAAGGGCAAGGCTATGGAGAAAATTCTGCGCTATACAGCGGAACGGGGACTGCCGGTAAAATTTCCGGAAAAACAGAATGCCAGTAAACAATAGGCCGCTAGCCGACACGTTGTTTACTGTCAATCCTAATCAACCCACGCTCTGGTTGGTACACGATTTTATCAACCCATAAGGTAGCAGTAACCCTGTTCATGAGAGTATAGGTCGTTTCGCTACCTTCGCTGAGTCCGAGTAGAGCGATCCCCGTTGGTGTTAAAATGGAAATTGAATCTTCGGGTTGTGGTTTTCGTGAGGGTAGTGTTAGTGTCATTTTCAAAGGTTCTTTTGCATTGGATAACCTGAATAGAACAGTTGAGTTTAGTGTGACGACCGTGGGTGGAACATCTTTCGATTCATGGATATCGGCCTGATCCAGTTTCAAGATTAACCGATCTTTTACCAGTTTATCCCGCTCTCCAAGTGTTCCTAGGATGTAGTCTAACCGTTCAACATCAAATTCAGAGACGATAGCTTGAGCTGATATCATAAAGACCTCAGATGAAAATATTCCAATAGTTGAAAAAGCCCATACCGATAGAAAGATCAATCGATCTTTTGTCGTTAAGCGGCATGTTTATCGGTTTTAGATTTGCAAGAGAGCACAGCCGAATGGCTGTGAACCATTCGGCTTAGATGGGGAAGGTGACAGAGGTTTTCATCGATTTCTCAAGTTCTGGCATGGTCGTCACATGGTCTCGCTTGTACATGTTGATTGCCTTGATAATTACACTAAGTCTAGTAAATATCAAGGTTTGGAGTGCTCTTATATTAAATAGTGAAAACCCTCTGTTATTCACTGTTTTTCCAGATTTTTTACTTTATTTGATTAAATTAATAGTAATATATGTGGGATTAGATTCTAGCTTCGTTCAGCGAGATCTTATTTCTGTTGTCGGCTTTGCCTTATATCGTGTTGGGAGTGCATATGGAAAATACAGTACTGTGTTTCGGTGACTCAAATACCTGGGGGGCTTCACCGGGTATGAGCCGACGCTACTCGGCCAAAGAGCGTTGGCCGATGATAGTAGCTGAATTGTTGGGGCCGCAGTTTCGAGTCATTGAAGAGGGGTTGCCAGGCCGTACCACTGTTCACGACGATCCATTTGACGGTCCGGTCAAGAATGGCATCAAATATCTTGAACCTTGCCTGATCAGCCATCAGCCTGACCTGGTGATCTTGTTGTTGGGTACGAATGATCTTAAAAGTCGTTTTAACCTCAGTGCATTCGATATTTCCATGGGAGCGAATGCCTGCGCAAGGCTATGTCAGGGGTTTGTCTTGCACGAACAGAATAGATGCCCTGAAGTGTTACTGGTATCTCCGCCCAGAATATATGAGGTTAGCGAACATTCACTGTCGTTTTCAGGGGGTACGGGGAAATCAGCCTGGTTATCCGAAGAATACTCGGCTAGAGCGGAAGAGCTCGGGTGCCACTTTTTTGATGCTGGTACCGTTGTAGAATCCAGTACTGAGGAAGGTATTCATTGGGATGTTACTCAGCACACTAATTTGGCGAATTCCCTGGCGCCAGTGGTTCAAAGGATATTGGAGCGGTCATAGCTACTTGAGACTGAACCTGCCCTGACTGTATATGCCGGGGCGATCCCTTACTCTATTGGACCGCTCTGGTTAGTATGATAACCCGCCCGTTACATCGGCTGTTTGTTGAAATGCAGCTTCAAAGCTCTTTTTACCATTTGCCAACTCGCCAAATAGAATATCCAGGATAAACAGTTGTCCAATTTTCGATGCGAGTTTTCCGGCGGTAAGCGGGGATTCCGGGGACGAAGCCACCAGGGTGATGTCAGCTATGGAGGCAAGGGGGCTTTTGCCGGTATTCGTCAGGGCAATGACCGTTGCTCCGCGTTCCTTGGCGACTCGAGCGGCCTTTACGGTATCGACCGTGGAGCCAGAGCTTGAAATACAAAGAGCCACGTCCTGCTTGTTAAGTTGAGATGCACTCATTATGCCCAGGTGCATATCGCTGAAAACGTGGGCTCGAGCACCGAGCCTCAGTAAACGATACTCACCATAGGCGGCGGTAACCGATGATGCTCCCACCCCATAAAGGTCTATCCGGCCGCCTTTGGCCAGGGCTTTCACGGATGCTTTTAGGGCCTCTTCGTTGAGAAGGGCAGCAGTATCATCGATCGCGGCAACTGCCTTATGACCATATTGTGTGACAAACCCACCTGCTTCCGGGTCAGGCCGCCGCCCTCGCTTTTCGCGATTGTTCAGATCCAGTGCCAGGGCCATCTTGAAGTCTGCAAAGCTACTGAACCCCAGGTCACGGCAAAACCGGATCACGCTGGCCTCACTGGACTTCGACTGTTCTGACAACTCAGTGATTGTTTGATAGATGACGGCTTCAGGTGACCCGGCGACGTAGGTGGCTATGCGCTTTAGTGCCGGACTTAAGCTGACCGAGTTGGATTGAATCTGAACGAGAATGTTGTGATTGGCCATGCGTGAGATCCTGAACAGTAGGGCCGCTAAGCTACCATTTGGCAGTCATTCTTGCAATAAAACCTCCGTCGCCTGAGATTATTTTGAAGAAAAACTCCAAAAGTACCTTGCAAAGTGATTTTACTGTTCCATAATGGTGAAAAATTTCATCATTAATAAGTATTTGGATAAAACTATGTTCCAAAATCGCAAAGCTGTCATTAACGCCCTGAAAGGTGGGTTGATAGTATCCTGCCAGCCTACTGTTGGCGGTCCCTTTGATTCAGTCGAAAGCGTGACTCACTTTGCCGTTGCTGCGAAAGAAGGGGGTTGTCAGGGGCTGCGGATTGAAGGCGCGGAACGGGTAGCCGCTGTGGTGAAAGACATTGACCTACCTGTTGTGGGGATCGTCAAACGGGATCTGACCGACTCGGATGTACGCATCACCCCCTTTCTGGAGGATGTTGAAGCGCTGGCAAGTGCGGGAGCAACCATTATCGCGTTTGATGCAACTGAACGACCGCGCCCTGTTGGGTCTGATGCCTTGTTATCACGCATTCATGAGCTGGGGTGTCTTGCCATGGCAGATTGCGCGACGTTTGAGGAGGGAAGGCAGATGGCAGCCATGGGATGCGACCTCATTGCATCAACTTTGTCTGGTTACGTTGGCGATTCTGATCAAAAAGAGCCCGATCTTGAATTGGTTGCCCAGTGGGCCCGGGTCGGTATCCCTGTTATCGCTGAAGGGCGTTACCGGACAGCCGAGCAAGCCCGGCAAGCACTTGAGAACGGTGCGCTGGCAGTGACGGTCGGTTCGGCCATTACTCGTCCTGAAATGGTGACAGGGTGGTTCGTAGAGGAAATGCGTCAATCCGTATCTTCAAGTTCCCTGAAGGCGCTATAAAGCACGGCCTGAACAGGAACGGGGTAGAGCAAGCATGAACATAGTGGCAATTGACATCGGTGGCACCAAAACATTGCTGACCTATATCCAGGGTGGATCGGTCGTCGCCCGTGAGGTGTGGCCTTCAGACTTCGAGACCTGGCAGGCACTGACAGACAAGGTAGCGCTGTTTTGCAAAGACCGCTCGTTTGACGGTATTGCCATTGCCTCAGCAGGAATGGTTTCCAGTGAAACGATTACGCCACTGAATACCTCGGTTCTGTCATTTGTGAGTCAGATCGATGTTCGAAAGGAAGTGGAACGGCAATTTGGCAAGCCTTGTCTGCTGATCAACGACGCCGCGGCGGCAGCTTACGCAGAATTCAGCGAGGCGCTGGAGCACCAGGAGGTTCGTCCTGCCGGGAACCTTCTGTTCGTTACCGTTTCTACCGGTATTGGGTGCGGGCTGGTGTTATCAGGTCAACCGATGACGTCGCCAAAGGGGCTTGCATGCCATGCTGGTCACATGCGTGGCTTGCCGGCTCGATTCACACCAATGGAGGCGTGCAGCTGTGGCTTGGAGGATTGCGTCGAAAACCTGGCATCAGGCGCAGCGCTTGGGCGCTTGGCCAGTCATTTGACGGGTGAACCGCTCTCGGCCAAGGAGCTGTTCGACAGTCGTTTTGATCGTGAGCTGTCCCGCCAGCTTATTCAGCAAAGTACAACGCAAGTCGCGCATCTGGTTGACACCTTGCACCTGTCTCTGGATCTGGACTGTGTGGTCATCGGCGGCAGCGTAGGCATCCGGGATCGGTATTTTGAGCAGCTTTGTATCGACATAAGCAGTCTGAGACGTCCGGTTAGCCCTCCTGTTATGAAAAGGGCCCGTTTTCAGGCCGACTCGGGTGCGATGGGGGCAGCTATACGCCTCACAGAAACATTAAAACACGGATAGCAAACGATAAAAGAAACCGAATTTAAGAATTTGTCGGTTCGACAATGAACCGGTGAATAACCGCTTCTGCAGAGTGGTCGTTCCAAACACAACATGACGACAAATAACAAAGAGGAAGAACGATGAAACTTAAACATTTGACAACCGCCATCGCACTATCGCTGGGCGTGACTGCCTTTGCTGCCGCAGAAGACACCGAACTGCGGTGGGGCATGCAAGCTTCTGTTTCCAGCCTGGAGTATGAGGCCGCTCAGCTGGCTGCTGATCACGTAGAAGAAGCGACCGATGGTCGTGTGGTTATTAATCTGTTCCCAGAGGGCCAGTTAGGCGATGACCGGGACATGCTGGCTCAGGTCACCTGGGGTACGCTGGACATCACCTACGCTCAGATGGGCCGTATTGGTGACTGGATCCCACGTGCTGGCGTAACCCAACTGCCCTACGTGATCCGTGACTACGATCACATCCAGGCGATCTACAACAGTGAGTTTGGGCTGGGACTGCGCGAAGAAATGGCTCAGGACTATAACTGGCACCCGATGGCGGTCAGCTACTTTGGTACCCGTCACACCACATCGAACCGAGCCATTAACTCGATTGATGACATGGATGGGCTGAAGTTACGTGTGCCCAACGCTCGTGCGCTGCTGGACTTCGCAAAGTATGCGGGTGCGTCACCAGCCCCAATCGCGTTTTCCGAGGTGTACCTGGCACTGCAAACCAATGCGGTAGACGGACAGGAAAACCCATTGCCGACGATCAATGCTCAGAAGTTCTATGAGGTTCAGGACTACCTGGCACTGACTGGCCATATGGCGCAGGACATTGTGACTATCGTCAGCGAAAAGACCTATCAGGGTTTGAGTGCTTCAGACCGTCGTGCCTTGCAAACGGCTTTGGATGCCGGCGCTGCTTTCATGGCAGAGGAAGTCATGGAAGGAGAGGCTGAGTTGGTCGCCTTTTTTGAATCAGAAGGCCTGACAGTAACCCGTCCTGACCAGGGTCCTTTCCGTGAAGCGATGCAGCCTTTGTATGAAGAGTTCCAGGCGCAGATCGGTGATGACCGATTGGTAGAGAGCATTCAGGAACTTTAAGTCGTGAAGCAGCATGGTCTGGCTTTGGCCAGGCCATGTAATTTCAAGCAGTTGGATGAACGAATCATGCTCAAGTACCTAAAAGATTTTGAAGAGTCGCTGAGTATTCTGCTGCTAGCGGCTCTGCTGATTACCTTGTTTCTTCAAATATTCAGCCGGTTTGTGCTCGGAAGCCCACTGATCTGGACGGAAGAAGTATCCCGTTACCTCTTCATATACTGCGCGCTATTGGGTATTTGCACAGTCGCCAAGTATCGTGGACATGTACGAATTGATTTCTTCGTAGGTCTATTACCTGCTGTCGCCAGAAAACTGATCGAAATGGTGTTTGATATAGCAGTGGTCGTGCTGCTCTGCTATCTGATCTATATCGGCTACAACATGACGTTGATGCAACACCGATTGTTGATGGTCAGTTTGGATTTACCGATGTCCTGGCTCTATGGTGCTTACCCAATAGCAACCGCATTGCTGGTACTTAGACTGGTGCAACGGCTGTACCGGGACATTAAGACCTTAAAAGCCGAACCGCAATCGGGAGAATCGTAATGTTGTGGTTATTCTTGGGCTGGCTGGCCTTGCTCTTTCTTGGGATGCCTGTGGGCTTCTCACTGATCATGGTGTCGGTGGTTTACCTTCTGACCAGTGATATCGGTATTATTTTTGTTACACAACGCATGATCTCTGGCCTGAATACCTTTCCGTTGCTGGCGGTCCCTTTTTTCGTGATGACGGGCATTGCCATGAACGCTGCCGGTGTTACGGAACGTATTTTCAACTTTGCCAAGTCGATGGTGGGCCACATTACCGGTAGTCTGGGGCACGTGAACATCATGGCCAGTTTACTGTTCTCGGGTATGTCGGGTAGTGCACTGGCTGATGCCGGAGGCCTCGGGCAGCTTGAAATAAAGTCCATGCGCGATGGAAATTATGATGATGACTTTGCCGGAGGTATTACCGCTGCGTCGTCAATCATTGGCCCGCTCGTGCCACCTTCTATACCTCTGGTGATTTATGGTGTGGTGTCAGGCTCTTCCATTGGCTCACTCTTTATCGCAGGTCTGGTGCCAGGTGTATTGTGTGCACTCGCGTTGATGGTGATGGTCTACTACATCGCCAAAAAACGTGGTTATGCCGTAGAAGAGCGTCAACCCATGCGTATGCGCTTGTCAGCCGCAAGAAAAGCTTTTCTGCCCATTCTGACACCGGCGATCATCATTGGTGGCATTTTCTCGGGTGTATTCACCCCTACCGAAGCAGCAGTAGTAGCTGCCATTTACTCACTATTTCTGGGCGGCTTTGTATATAAAACGATCAAGTTGCCTGATTTGATCGGCATCTTTCGTGAAACTGTCAGTACCACGGCGGTGGTTGCACTGATGGTTATGGGTGTCACGCTCTTTGGCTATGTAGTTGCAATGGAACAACTTCCAAAACAAGTGGCCGAGTTCTTTCTGACGTTTTCGGACAGTCCATGGATGTTTCTGTTGCTGATCAACATCATGCTGATCTTTCTGGGTACCTTTATTGAGTCTCTGGCGTTGCTCCTATTGGTTGTTCCCATTCTGGTTCCCGTTGCCGTCGCATTTGGAATAGATCCTGTTCACTTCGGGGTGATGGTGATGATGAATCTTATGATTGGGATTCTGACACCGCCCATGGGTATGGCCCTGTTTGTAGTGTCAAAGGTCGGTAATATTCCGATTCACATACTGACTCGTGGTGTTCTGCCCTTCCTTGTTCCCTTGTTTGTTGTCTTGATACTCGTTGCGGTATTTCCACAACTGACACTTTTTCTACCTAATCTTTTACTGGGATAACTGCTATGTATGATGCCAAAGGCATAATAATTCCGTTGATAACGCCCTATGACGATGAAGGACGCCCGTCTGAATCAGCCACCGAGGCTTTGATTGAGCACTTCCTCGATAGTGGTATTAAGAGTTTTTATATCGGGGGTAGCTCCGGCGAGTGCTATCTTCAAACCCAGGAAGAGCGGCTTTCATTCCTGGAGACGGTCGCTCGTGTCAATAACGGCCGTGCACAGCTGATGGCTCATGTCGGAGCGATCAGTACGCCTAACACCATCGAGCTCGCCCGAAAGGCGGAAGAGGTGGGTTATGACGCGATATCATCGACACCACCGTTCTACTATGGGTTTACCAAGCCACAGATCCTGAGTTTCTACCGTGATATTACTGAAGCGGTTAACTTACCAATGGTTGTATATAACGCGGCGGCGGTAACCGGTGTCGATTTCAGCCTTGACGAGTTGGCTGAAATGCTGTCCTGGGAAAAGGTGATCGGACTTAAGCATACGACAACTAACATGACGGTTATCGAACGATTGAAGTTGCGCTGTCCCGATAAGCTGATTTACCACGGTGAAGATTACATGTTGGTCAGTGGCGCTGTGATGGGTGCTGACGGTGGTATTGGGTCTACTTACAACGTTATGCCCAAGCGGTATCTAAAGTTGTGGGATGCAGTTGAGAAGGGCGACTTTCTTGCCGCAAGAAAGGAGCAGCACGAAATCAACAATATTATCGACGTTTTGCTCAAGCCAGGCTTCCTGGCTGGTATAAAGGGTATGTTGACCCTTCAGGGTTTTAAGGTGGGTCAACCCAGAAAACCTTTTACCTGGTTATCTGACAAAGACTGGGATCTGTTGAAGAAAACCAAGGAAGCCTATCAGCTTTAACGCTTGGTGGTTGTAATCTATAGGGGCCTTAGCCCCTCTTGTTTTATCTGTTTAATACTTTCTGGTACCCAAGAGCCATTCAGAGTCGGTACTGACCAATACATCAAAGAACGTCGGCGAGACTCGGCAGAATAGAAACTGAGTACTCCCGGTATCGATGGCCAATAGGTGTAGGAGTATCCATGTTCACAGCACTGGTCGCACCGGAGTTGTTTGACGGTAACGAAATTCACGGTCCTAAAGCCGTGCTAATGGAAAGCGGTCGCATTATTGGATTGGTCAATCCTAATGAGGTTCCTTCCCATTTTCAAAGTACAGTGTGTGATACCGGCATGTTGGCGCCAGGCCTGATTGACTTACAGGTAAACGGCGGGGGCGGTGTGCTGCTTAACAATCAACCCGATACCCGGGCTTTACAACAGATGGCTTCCGGCCATGCTTCAGTGGGTGTTTCACGCATTTTGCCAACCGTGATCTCAGATACTCCGGAAGTGGCCCGTAAGGTAATTGATGCAGTAGTACCAATGGTTTCTGATCCGCACAGCGGGGTGCTGGGGGTACATCTGGAAGGCCCTTTTTTCAGTACTGCAAAAAGCGGTGTACATCGGCTGGATGCCTTACGCCAAATTGCGAATGACGATTGGTCCTGGCTGAGAGCTGCATCCGCCGTTCCTGCCATTGTCACACTGGCCCCCGAATGTGTTACCCAGGATGACATCAGGAAGCTTGTCGACCTGGGCCTGCGATTGAGTGCCGGACACACGGATGCTGACTATGAGACCGTCTGTTCGGCGATCAATGCTGGGCTTAACGGATTCACCCATTTGTTCAATGCCATGAGCGCCCACAATGGTAGAGCGCCTGGCGTTGTGGGGGCTGCGTTGACCCGGAATGAAACCTGGTGTGGGCTAATTGCTGATGGCATTCACGTTCACCCGGCATCCATTCAGCTAGCCCTTTCGGCCAAGCCAGTCGGAAAGGTCTATCTGGTCAGTGATGCGATGGCAACAGTGGGCACTCAAGACAAGCGCTTCGAGCTTTATGGCGAACCCATTGAGGAAGTAAATGGCCGTTTGCAGAATAGTCAGGGACGGTTGGCGGGCAGTGCCATATCCCTCGTCGATGCAGTTCAATATGTTTATCGGGCACAGGATGTTTCATTAACGGAGTCCATTGCAATGGCAAGCCGATATCCTGCTGAGTATTTGAGAGTAGCTGATCAGTTTGGTTCGATCAGGCCAGGCTACTGGGCCGACTTTTCCTGGTGGGGGAGTGACGCATCATTGAAAGGGGCTTGGCGTGCTGGCCAACCGCTTGAGCTGTTTGCAAATGGAGGTCCATCTTTGTGAAGATTGTGATACTGGAAACACCAGAGCATGTGGCGCAGTACGGTGCTGAGCTTATTTCAAAACAGCTTGCGTCTAAACCGGCTTCAGTGCTCGGGCTTGCAACAGGGTCAACTCCAGTGGCTCTATACAATGAACTGATAGCTCGATGTCGCACTAGTGAAGTGAGTTTTTCCCAGGCTACTACCTTTAATTTGGATGAGTATCTGGGTTTGGATGCGCAGCACCCCCAAAGCTACCGCTATTTTATGGATAAGCATTTGTTCAATCAGGTAAATATCGATCCTGCCAACACCTATGTACCAAATGGAACGTCTGCAGATCCGATCGCTGAATGCGAAGCCTATGAGCTAAAACTGGAAAAGGCGGGTGGGGTCGACTTGCAACTACTGGGTCTGGGTCACAACGGTCATATTGGATTCAACGAGCCGACCTCTAGCCTGGGCTCAAGAACTCGTATCAAGACTTTGACACCTGAGACAATCAAAGCTAATCAGCGATTCTTTAGTGAGGGAGAGTTCCAACCTACTCTGGCAATTACAATGGGGATAGGAACGATCATGGAGTCCAAACAAGTCGTGCTATTGGCGACCGGCGCAGCAAAATCGGATGCCGTGGTGGAAATGATTGAGGGACCTATTGCTGCCAGGTGTCCTGCATCAATATTGCAGCTGCATCCAAAGGTAACGGTCATTCTGGACCGTGCTGCATCTCAAGGGCTTGAGAATAGTTGTTTCTATGAGTTGACTGAAGCCAGGAATCAGGAATTGTTGCATCACCGACAAAGTAGGTCTCAAAGTCGTTGAGAAGTTTTTTCTAACTTCAGTTAAGAGACAGGTTTTCGACAAAATGCCAAGCGCGTTCCAAGGTCGAGCCAGTGCCGCGCAGCGGTCAGTTTCAGGGTTGCACTCGCGCCGATCCACTCGGCCACACTGGACAGACTGCAATGGTAGACAGGTATCCAACTTAGTCGCCAGTAAGGGCAACCTGTGTACCGGCCGAGGCATCGGTGAACTCAGGTTCACAAAGTATGCCGTTCTCGATAAAGCCTTGATGATGTCGAGATCAGATCAAGCCCAACTCAGTCAGTATTTCGTTTGTGTGTTCACCTAACTGAGGCGGTGCAGTGCTGACGCCAGGGCCATCGTGCTCGAACTTGAACCCGGCGTTCAGGATGGTCGCCCGGTCTATTGCCGCACCGTTCACGGGGATGTCCAGGTGTAGGCCACGATCTTTTAATTGATCAAGATGCAACGCATCGTCAACAGAACGAACTGCGCCGGCGGGAACACCTGCATCGCACAACCGCTTTTCCCAGTCCATAGCCGAACGGGTTTTGAACGTTTTGGTCAGTTCATTCTGCAGTTCAACGTCGTGTTCCATGCGCGAGTCAGGGTCTTTGAACCGGGTATCCGCAAGTAAATCCGGCCGCTCCATGGCATGGCACAATCGCTCATACTGGTTTTGTTGCACGGCACCTATGGTCAGCGGCATGTCGAGGGTGTCGAAGGTGTCTGCCGTCGGTGCCCGTGAAAACCCACGGTTACCGGTACGCTCGGGTTGGGTTCCGGAAATCATTAGGGGGGCGAATACCGAGGCCATCATCACCATGGAGGCGTCCAGCATCGACATGTCGATAAACTGCCCCTTTTTGTCCGGGTCACGCTCGCGTTGAATGTACGCGGATTGAATCGCAAAGGCTGCCAGCAGTGCACTGTAAGTATCTACGATCGGGAAGCCGATGCGCATCGCGTCGCTGTCGGCTTCGCCGGAAAGACTCATCAAGCCGGAGACACTTTGAATGATCTGGTCAATGGCCGGGTAATCCCGCATCGGCCCTTCCTGTCCGTACCCAGAGACCGAGCAGAAGATCAGTCCCGGATGACGTTCCCGCAGGGTGTTGTATCCCAGCCCCAATCGGCTGATGACACCGGGTCTGAAGTTTTCGACCAGAATGTCACTGCTGTCTATTAATTTCAGGGCTGCTTCACGGCCAAAATCAGACTTGAGATCCAGTACGACTGACTTTTTACCGGCATTGGTGGAAATGAAGGGTTCTGACATGCCGCGCAATTCCCGTCGCTGGGTATAGTTGCGCAGCACATCGCCGCCAGGGGGCTCGACTTTGATGACTTCGGCTCCCAGCAGACTGAGAAAGTGCGTGGCGAGTGGCCCGGCAATCACATGGGAGAAGTCGGCGATACGCACGCCCGCTAGTGGTTTTGCCATGAGGTCAATCCAACGGTAGTTGATTAATAGTTAATAAAGTTAACTATTAATAGGGCCGCCGTCAACCTGGGCGGGAATGAAATGACAAATTTCACAGATTGGTTTTACTGTCTGCTTCGCGAGACCGTTCGGCCAGATGCATGCACAGCCGGTTCATCATGTCGAAAAAATCGGTCTGCTCCCGGTCAGAAAAAACAGCCATAAGCGCTTCACGCTGTGATTCCATCCGTTGGCGCATGGCGTCGCGGCGCTTCTCCCCAGCTTTGGTTAGTTTAAGGGCATTGTAGCGTTTGTCGGTCTTTACCCGTTCACGTTTAACCAGGCCTTTGTCTTCCATCGCCCGCACAATTTTTGTCACCGCTGGCTTTTTGAGCACCGTGGCTGCCGCCAGGTCGTTCTGCGATATCCCCGGGTTTATGCCGATAAGGTTGGTGATGGCGATTTCGCCGGGTTCGACGTCCAGCTCCTGATAGGCATTGGCGGTTTCATTGCGAATGTATGAGCGAAGCACTCTTGACAGAAATGGCAGATCTCTCGCCAGGTAATCCAGTTCAAGTTGTCCGTTGCCTGAAGGCGTCGGGATGTCGGGAATATCAGTCATGTTGGTTAATTCCGTTAATTAAGCGGTGAATTTGCCATGTAAGAACTCAATGTCAAGTGGCGCTTATGGCCGAGGAACCGGGATAACCAATAAGTTTGACAAGGTTCGGTCGATATAGTTAACTAAATTAACTATTAAACACCATACTCTGGAGGTGCAGTTTGGATTCATCCAATGCCATCACTCAGTTGGAGGCGGCCTTTGCCCATAAAGCCCGGCCAGCGGTGACTGAAGAAGCGACTGCCAGGCCCTGGGTGGGCTGCTTTGGGAACGGCATCCCTGAGGTATTGCTTGCCGCGGCCGGGTGCCGGGTGGTTGACGTCAAATCTGTTCCTGAACCCGAATCGAACGACCGGCATGAAGGCATCAACCAGTTCATCGAGCCTTTTCTCGATGATTATACGCAGCTGTTTTTAAACCGGCTTGCCAATGGCTGGCTGAACCATCTTACAGCCATCGTCTTCAGCCGACAGGATGCGGCGGCACTGGTGGCTTATCAGTATGCGCTGGAGTATCAGCGCCAGGGGTATACCGAACATCCTTTCCCGGCCTTGTTGCTGTGGAATGCCGAGCAGGGCAGTACTGCCGCTGTGCTCAGGTTCAATCAGCACCAGGCAGACAAGCTTGTGTCACAGCTGGTGTCTCTGGGCGACAGGCAACCGGATGACGCGGCCATCGCGACCGCCATTGAGCACCACCGCTCACGATGCCTGGCACTTGAGGAGCTGACCGCAGCTCAGTGCGAACAGCGCCCCCGGTTAACCGGCCTGGACGCGTTCCGGTGGCGCAATGCGGGTCGCTACCTTGAAGCTGAACAATTTCAAGCGTTGCTGCGGGCAGCCTTGTCGGGCCGGGAATCCAAACCTGTTCGAACGGGTAAGCGGTTGGGTCTGGTCGGCTCGGCGACGGATTCGGAAGCGCTTTATCGCGTGCTGGATTCAGTAGGCATCCTGGTAGCGGATCTGCAGCCTTTTGGTCGAATTTGGCCCGGGCCTGTCGAGGGCGTAACCGATTCAGACAGTCTGTTACAAGCCATGGCAAGGGATCCATTTTGCCCGAGAGGGCATTCCTCCATCGACATGATCAACGCCCTGGCCGATGCCTGTGCCGAGGCTCGATGTGACGCGGTGATCGCACAGATGGATCAGAACGATGACACCTTTGGCTGGGACTTGCCCAGCCTGCAGCAAGCGTTAACCGAGCGGGGCATTCCCGTGATCAACCTGGGCTTTCGCGATTTCAGACCGGATGAAAGCGCCTGTACGCAGATGCGGGAACACCTGACCCTCGAATTGGGAGCATAGGCATGAGTGACTCAAACACCACTGACTATCAGCCACTTGCCAGTGCGCGACTGGCGACCGAATACCAGCGGGATTGGGTGCGGGGGCTGCGTGAACAGATCAAGGCGGGTTCCGATTTCGCCTTCGTCAACGCCGATACACCGCATGAACTGTTTCATATTATGGGCCTGCCCATCGTCACCAACCAATGGTGGTCTGCTGTTTTATCAGCCAAGCAGCTTTCTGAATATTACTTTGATCACATGGCCTCACTCGGTTTTCACGATCGGCTCGCCAAGTATTCCAGTCTCCCATTGATTGCTGAGCTGGAAGGGGACCGCGAGCGTCAGCCGTGGGGCGGTTTGCCAAGCCCGGCGATACTTTGTGCACGACAGAGCGCGGACGATCATCAGCGCATTTTCTCCTTATGGGCCAAGCAGACCGGCGCACCGCTATTTCTGTTCAGTGCCCCGGCGGTGCCGGACCCGGAACCGAACTGGTGGGAACTGGCGCGACGCGACTGGGAAACTCTTTACGGCACGGATCGGCTCGATTTGATGGAAGCGGAGCTTTACCAGCTGGTGCAGCAGCTCGAACGCATCACCGGTCGCCCGTTCGACGCCGGACATTTTGCCCGTTACATGGACGCCATTAATCGCCAGGAAGAAATATTTGACGAGGTGCACGAGATGCTGGCGCAAGCACCGCGTTGTCCGATCCGGATATCCGAGCAGATTCCCAACGTGATGATTCCCCAGTGGCATCGCGGGTCCGACTGGGCCTTGCAACATGCCGAAGCCTTTCGGGATGAAGTCAAAAGTCGGATTGAGGAGGGGGTTGCGGTCTGCCCTGATGAGTCTATCCGAATGATGTGGGTAGGGGCGGGGCTCTGGTTTGATACCAGTTTCTACGCCGCCTTTGAAGAAAGTCACAGTGCCGTCTTTGCCTGGTCCATGTATTTGCCGTTCGCGGCCGACGGTTACATCCGTTACGACCAGGGCGACCCGATGCGTGCACTGGCTGCCCGGGTGGTGTCGATGAATGAGCAGTTGCATCAGCCACCCTGGGTGAATTCCTGGCTGGCCGACCAGGCCCGGCGCTATCGAATTGACGTCGCCCTGATGTTGATTCCGCGCCATGACCGTTTTTCCGGTCAGGGGTCTCTGTTCGCCAAGCATGCCCTGGAAGCCGCCGGCGTGACGGTCATCGAAATATGGTCAGACATGGTCGATCGGCGCGAATGGGACCGCGAAGCCATGGTCGGGCGAGTGGCGGCGGTGCTCGATGAAGTTAAGGCAAAAAAAGATTTTGACGTAGTTAATTAAGTTAACTATTGTGGAGTGCAACAAGATCGGTGATAAACCGACTTACCAGCAGGAGCATGTCGATGACGGCTTTGAACGATATCAAAATAGCGGATTTCAGCTGGGTGGGAGCAGGCCCGCGGGCCACCAAAGACCTGGCTGACAACGGTGCCACCGTTGTTAAAGTGGAATCACGCAAACGCCTCGATCTGGGTCGGCGCTCACCACCCTTTGCCGGTGACCGCGCCAATGTAGATGCCTCTGCCTTTTTCGCTCAGACCAATACCTCGAAGTACAGCGTGACCATTAATCTGTCGGATCCACGCGGTGTTGACGTCGCCAAGTCCCTGGTGGCGTGGTCCGATGTCGTGGTGGAAAACTTCGGGCCCGGCTTTATGGAGCGCATTGGGCTGGGCTATGACGAACTCAGGCAAATTAAACCAGACATCATTCTCGCCAGTGTGTCAGTGGCCGGTCGAACCGGTCCGATGGCCGGATTTCGTGGCTACGGAAATTCCGCAGCGGCACACTCCGGACACGCAGTAATGTCTGGCTGGCCCGAGGGTGAGCCGCATATGCCACCTTTCGCCTATGGCGATGTAATCGCCCCCATGTTTGCCACGGTGGCCATTCTGGGTGCTCTGGAAGAGCGCGCCCGGACCGGGCAAGGCCAGCATCTGGACATCTCCCAGATTGAACCCATGGTCCATGTTCTGGCCGATCTCTACGCCCAGGCTGATGCACCTGAAAAGCCGGGCAATGGAGATCCGGTGATGGCGCCGCACAACGTATATCCGACGGGCGACGAGGATGGCTGGGTTGCCATCGCCGTTGAAAACGAGACCCAATGGCAGGCGCTTTGCCAGACTCTTGATCAGCCGAACCAAGCCGGGGACGCCCGATTCGCCATTGCAGCGCTGCGGCGGTCCCATCTGGTTGAGCTGGACCAGTGGTTGAGCGACCTAACCCGAAAGTACAGTGCAGCAGCACTGGCTTCCGAGCTGGCCGAAGCAGGTGTGCCCGCTGCGCCGGTATTGAACGGTAAAACCCTGTTTGATGATCCCGAATTGAACCGCTGTGGCCACTTTGTAACGCTGGAACATCCGGTTCTTGGTGCTTGCAAAATGCCAACACCACCGATGATTTTGTCGCAGACACCCGCGCGCGTCAGCCGGTCGCCGTTGCTGGGCGAGCATAACCGACAGGTTCTGGTTGACTGGCTGGGCATGAGTCCTGAGCAAGTCGAGACGCTGCAACGCGAGGAGGTACTGGGATGAGCATGTTGAGCGGCATCAAGGTCATTGAATTCAGTGACGGCCTGGTGGATTTGGGCGGGCGAATGCTCCGCGAAATGGGCGCCGAGGTGATTTCAGTGGTACCCGAACGAGTTAGCGACAGACCTCAGTGGCGAACCCTGGCCTGGCATCACGGTAAGACCCGGGTCACCGTGCCGGAAGGCACCGATCTCAGCCAGTGGGCATTGCTTGATGAGGCGGACATCGTGCTTGATGACCAGCGTTCCTCACATACGTCAATGCTCGACGATCTGCGACAGGAAAGGCCTGAACTGATACATGTCATTGCCCGTGCTTTTAGCGAGCAGGGGCCATACCACAGTCGGCCAGCCACGGACCTGACCCTGATGGCGATGTCCGGTTTGATGACCATTGTTGGCGAACCGGACAAGCCACCATTGCGCCTCCCGGGAGAGCAGGCCTATGCCCTTGCCGGTATTCAGGTGGCGACCGCTGCGTTGCTGGCCCTGCATGTACGTCGGCGTACCGGCCAGGGGCAGCGCGTTGATGTTTCCGCTTTTCAGTCGACCGTGCTTGCCAACTACCGGGAAGCCATTATGTACGAATGGACCGGACGTATTGGCCGGCGGACGGGCAATCAACTGGTACGGGGCAAGTCGGGTGTGCGTCAGGTGTGGCCCTGCGCAGACGGCTTCGTCACCTGGTCGATGATCGACAACCCCAGCATGATGCGCTCGATGGTGACAGTGATGGTGGATCGTCAGGTAGCCGGCGAACTGGCAGACATAGACTGGGACGCCATTTTAGTGGCCGATACGCCGCAAGACACCGTTGATCGATGGCAGTCCGTTTTCGGGCGTTTCTTTGCCACGCTGACCAGGGCCGAGTTGGGCGACCTGTCACTGGAACGCGGCTGGGGGTTGTCCGTGATCAAGAATCTGGACGATGTCCGTTCCGATGCTCACCTGCGTGAGCGCAACCTTTTTGTACCGGTTCGGGATGAGACCAACGGCACGCAAACAGGCACGCAAACAGGCACGCAAACAAGGTTGCCCGGTCCCCTGTTTCACCACACGACGCAGGGCGATACACCCATGCGCGTATTACGCCAACCTGTTCTGGTCACTGAATCGACCCGCTGGAGCGACTTGTGAGTCGCGCCGCCCTGGAAGGTATTCGCGTGCTGGATTTTTCGCGCCTGTTGCCTGGCCCTTATTGCACCTGGCTGCTGGCCGACATGGGTGCCGATGTCATTCGCGTCGAGAATCCGCGTGAACTGGAGAAGCAGGCCGCGGTATTCGGCTGGGACAGGTTAACGCCCGAAGAGCGCACCCGTTTGCGTGAGCGAGATATTCTGGCGCGCAACAAACGCTCCCTGAAGGCGGATATGGGCGACGCCGGGGTTGTCAAACTGTTGCATGATTTGATCAGCACGGTCGATGTCGTGGTTGAGGATTACCGGCCGGGTGTTCTGGACGGGTTGGGGCTGGGATACGAGGCACTGTCCAGCATCAATCCCCGGCTGGTGTACTGCAGTTTAACGCTGTGCGGGCAAAGTGGACCTTACCGGGATAAGCCGGGCCACGATCCGGTGGCGCTTTCCATTGCTGGGGTGACGTCGAGGTTGGGTGAAGATCCGGATGAACCTGGCTTCGCGGGCGTCCCTGCTGCGGATGTGGTAACCGGCACCCACGCCGCCTTCGGCATTTTGGCCGCGTTGCGGGCTAGCGATCAAAATGGGCAGGGCCAGCATATTGATATTGCGATGAGCGATTGCTCAATGAGCTTGCTGGTCAATGTACTGTCGCGGCATGCCGATATGGACAACCTGCCCGCTCGCGGCGATCGCCGCGCGGACATGGGGTTGTGGCGCACGGCCGATGATCGGTTTATTTGCACCACGGATATGGAGCCCCGTTACTGGCGCCGGTTTTGTCAGGTGGTGGGCCGGGAAGACTACATTCCACTGCAGAACGACATCGAATCCCGACCTGCTATTCGAGCAGCCCTGAGTGACATTTTCAGAACCAAAACCCGTTCGGAATGGCTCGCTGTTCTGGAGCTGGCCGGTACCCAATTCGCGCCCGTGTACAGCGTAAGCGAAGCCATGCAGGACCCTCACAATCGGGCACGAGGCATGGCAATGGAGTATCCGTCAAATACGGGTGACGCCGTGTTTCAATTGGGGTCGCCGTTAAAGCTTTCGCGAACACCCGCATCGATCCGTCATCTGGGTCGGGTTCCCGGGTCTGATACCCGGGCCATTCTAAATGAACTGGGGCTGTCGAAAGAGGAGGTCGAGAAACTGATTAAGAGTAAATCTGTCATGTTGAATGAGTGAGTTCGATCGAGTTGTCCGCTCTATTCAAGGTCTTGCTAACAACAAATATAAAACTGCTAAAGAGAGGAACTGGTTATGACATCTACTATAAGATCTGCACGTAAACTGATCGCTGTTTCTGTTTGTTCGACCCTGGTGCTTGGTGCTGCCAGCGCCGCGGAATTCAATCTTACCTACGCATCCCCGTATTCAACCACCCATCCCTATGGTGCTGCCGATGAAGCCTGGATCGAGCGTATTGAAGAACAGACCAACGGGCGAGTGGACATCACCGCCTATTGGGGACGCTCCCTGATCAGTAGCCGGGAAGGGGTTGATGAACTGGAGGCCGGCATAGCCGACATGGCCTATATTACCCCAATATATGCAACCTCTGGTTACGAATTGAACCGCCTGACACCTGCCTTCTTCTACGGCTATTCAGATCCCGCTCATGTTCTCGCTGTGTACCAGCAACTTTGGGAGGAATTCCCCACTTTTGCCGAGGAACTCGGTGGTGTCCGGGTGCTGGGATTCAACGTTGGCACGCCCATGCATTTGCAGTTGCGGGACGATCCGGTGAACACGCTCGACGACTTGCGTGGACTGCGCATTCGTTCGGCCAACGACTACATCGGTGCACTGGCCGAATTCGGGGCTGAAGGCGTAGCCATGCCAATGGGCGATACCTACCCCGCTCTTCAGCGCGGGGTCCTCGATGGTGTGATCGCGCCATACGAAGCCCTGAAGTCACTGAGCTTTGGCGAAGTGGTCGAATACTATGTCGACCTGCCTCATAGCCGTGGTGCCTATGCCTCGAGGGCTATGAACCAGGCGGTGTGGGATTCCTTGCCGGAAGATATTCAGGCGGTCTTTCTCGATAACATCGATTGGCTGACCCAAAAGAATCTGGAAAATTCAATGGAAGCTGAAGAGGAAGGTAAAGCCTTTGGCGTTGAACAGGGTGTGACCTTTATCGAAATAGCAGCCTCCGAAAAAGAGCGCTATGCCGAGACTTTTACCAGCAGCGCACGTGAAGTTGCGGAAAATCTTGACGAACGCGGTCTGCCTGGTAGTGAAATCCTCGAACAGGTTCGCCAGGCTCACCAGACCTCCGACTAACCTGAAACCGGCGGGGCCGTGCGATCAGTACGGCCCGACTTTGCGGAGATAAGCATGAGAATCATAGAACGCCTTCTGCGCGGTATTGTGACGGTGGGTGCTTTTACCGGTGTGGCCTGCATTATAGCCCTGATGTTTCTGACCGTGGTGACGGTCAGTTTCCGGGCCATTGGCATTGCCTTTCCCGGTACCTATACATTGGCCGAGATACTGTTGATCCCGTCGATCAGTTTTTCCCTTGCTTATGCCGCTTATGAGGGTGCTCATACCCGAGTCGAACTGGTGACGTCACTCTTGCCACCGCGGCTGGCTCGTCTGTTGGACGCCCTGATGCTGGCGCTGGGTACCGTTTTTTGGGTAGTGGTGGCCTATGCCGGAACATTGGAAGCGTTGAAGAGTGCCCGTAACCAGGAGCAAGCGCCGATACTGGGCTTTCCGGTAACGCCGTTCCGGTGGATGTTGGTGATCGCTATTTCATTGTTGTGCCTCGTTCTTGTGGTTCAGGTCGTGCAGGCCTTGTTACGGACGAGACAAATTGAAGAAACGGGTGAGGAGAGTCAGTCATGACGCCGGTCGTCACTGGGTTTGTCGGCCTAATTGGTCTGTTCAGTTTAATTGCCTTCGGTATGCCCATCGGCTTTGCCATGGGCCTGGTTGGGTTTCTGGGGTTCGCTTACCTGATCAGCTTTCATGCCGCCATCATCAAGGTCGGGGTTGTAACCTTCGATCTGTCTACCAATTACGCCATCGGGACAGTTCCTTTGTTCCTGTTCATGGCTCATATATTGTTTGCTTCCGGTATCGGACGGGACCTGTATGACGTTGCCGCCTGTTGGCTGGGCCGTCGTCGTGGCGGGTTGGCCATGGCGACTATTGGTGCATCGTCGGGCTTTGCCGCCGCAAGCGCGTCGAGCATCGCAACCACCGCCACTATGGGATTGGTCGCACTGCCTGAAATGCGCAAACACAATTATGACGTTTCCCTGGCTTCCGGCAGCGTAGCGGCAGGGGGCACGATAGGTAGTTTAATACCGCCCAGCGGCATGTTTATTATTTATGGCATTCTGACCGAAACCTCTATTGGCAAGATGTTCGCCGCCGGGATTATCCCCGGTATCTTGCTCGCGCTGTTCTATATGGTGACGATTGCACTGGTATGCCGAATAAATCCGAACGCGGGTCCCCGTGGTCCCAAGTATTCGCTCAGGGAAAAACTGGTCAGCCTGAAGAAGACCGGTGAGGTCATTGTGCTGTTTATGCTGGTGATGGGCGGTATTCTACTGGGTTGGTTTACCCCAACAGAGGCAGGGGCCATGGGCGCGTTCGGCGCGATTATTGTCGCCAGTCTGCGACGGCGCCTAAACTGGAAGGCACTGCAGGAAGCAATATATTCAACCCTGAAAACCACCGGGATGATCTTTGGAATCCTGTTTGGTGCCCTGGTTTTCAACAGCTTTATCACGGTTACCAATATCCCGTTGAACATCGTAGGGTTTGTAACTGAATCCGGTTTCTCCCCATTTGTTGTATTGCTACTCATACTGTCGGTTTATCTGGTTTTGGGAATGGTACTCGACGCCTCAGCAATGATGACGCTGACCATCCCCCTGTTCTTTCCGCTGGTCACTAACCTTGGCTTCGACGCGGTGCTCTTTGGTGTGCTTGTTGTACGTATGACCGAGATTGCGCTCATTACGCCGCCAGTGGGTATGAATGTCTATGTGCTTTCCGGTATAGCGCCGGACATTCCACTGACCAAAATCTTCAAGGGTACTCTGCCGTTCGTCATGGCCGATGCGTTGCATGTAGCGCTGTTGCTGGCATTCCCAATTCTGGTTCTGTGGCTGCCAAGCCTGTAAACCTCCCCGCCTGGCGGCGGTGGGGTGTTGTCGGAGCCTCTGGCGTATTGACCGGTGTCGGGCAGGGGTTTGTAGCCTTTGCCGTATCTTCCCTGGTTAAACCAATAGCGGGTGATCTCGCCCTTGGCCGTGGCACGGTATCCATGGCTGTCGGGCTGGGTCGCCTGACGTCCGGCCTGGTATCTCCGCTGGCGGGCTATTTGTCCGATCGTTTCGGCACACGCTTACCCGTGCTGCTGGGTATGTTATTGCTTTCTCTGGGCCTGGCTCTGATGACCTTTATACAGTCCGCTACAGGTCTGGTGATTGTCTGGTCGGGGATCGTATCTGCCGGTGTTGCACTGGGCTTTATGGTGGCTCTGGACAAACAGGTGGTTCAGTCAACGGTGCACCGCCGGGGGCTGGCATTGGCGGTCCGGTTTTCTGTGGTCGGCATTGTTACCGCCATCTTGATACCTGTGGTCGCCACTATGGTAAACCGGCTTGGCTGGCGGACAACTTGCCTGGTTTGGTCGGCCTTTATTTTTATACTGATACCTTTCGCGCTTGCCTTATTTCGAGGCAGCGAAACAACTATACAGACCCAGCGAGCATCCCTTTGGTTGAAGGCTGATAACAGGGTTAGCCAGAGCGGCTGGCGCGAGCTGATTACCGGCCGTGCATTTTTGTTGCTGGGCCTTGGGTTTATGGCGCAGGCCTCTGTTAATTCCGGATTGGCTGTACACTTAATACCGTTGGTTACCGATCAGGGGCATTCTGACCGCATAGCGGCCGGCATGCTCAGCAGCCTGGTGTTGATGTCGATACCGGTACGTCTAGTGACCGGAACCTTGGCTGATCAACTTTCACCCAGAGCGCTCGCCATTGTCTTTGGCAGTATTTTAATAACCGAGGGGCTTAGCCTGGTATGGTTCGCTAACTGGCCGACCCTGGTTGGGTTGATGGCCATGCTCATCATGCTGGCCATCAGTGTTGGGGCTGGTACCTTGATCGTCATGATACTGGTCAGTCGGATATACGGAGAGCACCGGTTCGGGTCTGTCCAGGGTACGCTGATGTTGTTGCAAGTCCCCGGTACGACGCTGGCGCCTATTCTCACCGGATATGCGTTTGACCTGACTGATAGCTATCAGCTTGCCTTACTGGGTTTCGCTGGAGGGCTTTTGGCTGTCGGTATATCGCTGGTAATTTTTCGATCTGAGCTATCTGAAGTAACTCGTCCCTGATTTGACACTATTGAATCTGGTTGGTCTGCCAGGCCAATAACTGACTAATAAAGAAACGATTATGCCTCGGCATAACGCTTTACTTCCGTATTCGAGTCAACGGCTCGTTCGATATGAGCGACACTGCATGGCCAAATCAGCCACGAAGGTTGTCGATGATGAGACCTAGCTCCGTGCGCAATTAGCCCTACAATAATTGTTATAGAGCCGATCGTGTTAGAGCCGACGTATTGGTAGCCACCGTTTCTGTGTTGCCTTTACTCCTGGAAAGGAGCGCTCCACCGTACGCATAACTAGAGTCAGTAAAATCACTATAGCCAGGTAGATGCCGGTAATCAGCAGTAGCGGCTCATATACCAGGAAGGTTTCGTCGCGCACGATATTGGCTGCTTGAAGCAAGTCCATAACGGCGATAGTTGACACCAAGGGAACCGATTTGAGCAACAGAATCATCTCACCGGTAAGAGAGGGCAGGCCGATCTGAAAAGCACGCGGCAGCCATAGCCGATACAGGATCTGCCAGGATGAGAGACCGAAAGCCCGGCCCGCTTCCAGCTCTCCAGACGGTACGCTCTGCATGGCACCGCGAAAGATCTCGCCAGAGTAGGCACCGACGCTCAAGATGAAGGTCAGTGCACCAAAGAAAAACGGTTCGCGAACAATTGGCCAGAACCAGCTTTCACGTAACCCGGGCACACCTTCCATCAGCCGGCCGACGCCGTAATAGAAGAAAAACAACTGCACCAGCAGCGGAGTGCCACGAATGACGGTGACATAGGCACCGGCCAACCAAGCCACTGGTCGTGGGCCCCGCAATCGGGCCAGGGCGGTGAGGACAGCCAGAGCCAGCCCGGCGACGGCGGAAATTGCCACCAACAAGATGGTATTGAGAAAACCGGTCCAGAGGTACTCCTGGTAAAAAGGATCGCCAAGCCAGGAATAATTCATATTAGGCTTCCCCCCGGCGCACGCGGCGTTCCAGTCGTTGAAAGATGGCGGTCGATGTCATGGTCATAAGCAGATAGATGGCCCCTGCGGCGGCGTAGAATACAAAATGGGCGCGGCTGCTGGCGGCGGCCTGCTGAATGGTGAAGAAGAGTTCGTTGAAGCCGATAACACTGATCAGAGCCGTATCCTTTATCAGGATCAGCCATAAATTGGATAGACCGGGTAGAGCGTTGGGCCACATACCAGGCAGAACGATGCGGTGAAAACGTGTCCAGCGTGAAAAGCCGAAGGCGTCGGCCGCTTCGATTTGGCCTCGCGGAATGGCGACAATCGCTCCCCGAAAAACCTCTGTCATGTATGCGCCCTGAACAAATGCCAGCACGCCGACGGCCGTAGCGAAACCGCTGATTTCGATGCGGCTGTCCAACCCGAACAGGTTCAGTAGCCACTCAATGGCGTCGCCCCCGGCGTAGTACAGAAGGATGATTAGCAATAATTCCGGTACGGCCCGGATCAGAGTTGAGTAGCCGGTAGCCAGCGCACGTAAGGGAGTTATAGGGCTGAGTTTGGCGCTTGCGCCGATCAGACCCAGCATCAAGCCGATCGCGTAAGCCAGAACAGCGATCTGCAAGGTGATCAGGGCACCATGGGCGATAGGCCCTGCCCAGTCGAGCAAGCTCTCCGGTTGCATGGCAGTCATGAGGTTTGGGTTCCTGTCTTGCTTGACGAATCAAACCCCGGCCGGGGCGACTTGCGCCCGTTTCGACCGGGGTGCGGGTTAGGTCGGTGCCCGCTTTATTCGTAGACGCAAACGTCGGTACCCAGGTACTCCTCTGAGAGGCGGCCGCAGGTACCGTTATTGATCACAGTGCGCACGGCTGCATTGAGGTCGCGCTCCAGGGCGTCGTCGTCCTGGCGCAAACCGATACCGATACCCTCGCCATAAGCCTCGTGGCGTGGTGCGGTGTCCTTGATCTCAAATGCCGAGGCTTCATCGCGCTCGATGAACTGGGCCATGGCGATCTGGTCGGCCAGAATGACGTCCAGTCGACTGGATAGCAGATCGGCGTTGACCTGCTCGGCTTGGTCATAAATGCGGATATCGACTCCGCTATCGCGCAATGCGCGACGAGCGTAATTGGCGTTGGTTGTAGCTGCCTGTACACCCAGTACCAGGCCATCAAGCCCGTCTGGGATGTCCAGGTCGCGGTCGGTTGCGGCGACGTAAGCACCCGGAGTGAAGTAGTAGGGAATGCTGAAGTCGATGACTTCCTGGCGCTGTTCTGTAATCGACATGGAATTCATAATCAGATCGATGCGGCCGTCGTTTAACGACGGAATGATGCCGCTCCAGCCTGTGGGTGCGATTTCACAGGTGCGGCCCATCTGCTCGCAAATGGCGAAGGCCAAATCGACCTCGAAGCCGGTCCATTCACCGCTGGACGCTTTGTAGGTAAAAGGCGGGTAGGGTTCGCCGGAAATACCGATCTGGATCGGATCTTCGGCTTGGGCATGGAAGGACGTCGCCAAAAAGGCGGTCAGAGTGGCTGTAACAAGTAACAGCTTGGATTTCATGTTGTTCTCCTGTCTTCTTCAGGTTTTCGGTAGCGCCTGGACTGTCTCTCAGGCGGTCGGTGAAGCAAATTTCTGGCACCGGGGGTCATTGAAGACCGACTCGGGTGTGCCGGCGACCTCGATCCGGCCGGTGTCGAGATACACCACCTGGTCGGACACTTCGCGGGCAAAATGCATTTCGTGTGTGACCAGCAACATGGTGCGGCCTTCATCCGCCAGATCGCGGATTACGCTCAGCACCTCACTGACTAGCTCAGGGTCGAGTGCCGACGTCGGTTCGTCGAATAGCAGTATGTCGGGCTCCATCGCCAGGGCCCGGGCTATGGCGACGCGTTGCTGCTGACCTCCGGAAAGTGCCACTGGGTAGGCGTCGCGTTTATCGATCATGCCGACCTTCTCCAGGTAGTGGTCGCCCAGTTGGCTGGCCTGGCGCCGGCTCATGTGTTTTACGTGGCGCGGGGCTTCGATGACGTTGCCCAGCACGCTTAGGTGCGGCCAGAGGTTGAACTGCTGGAACACCATGGTGACGCGGCTGCGTAATCGCTCCAGATCGCTGTGGGCAATTCGCTGGCCATTGCCAAATTGAAAACGCTCACCGGCGATGCACACTTCTCCCCGATCCGGTCGTTCCAGCAGGTTCAGGCAACGCAGCAGAGTGCTCTTGCCGGAACCGCTGGCCCCGATGATGGCTGTTACCGTGCCTTCTGGTACCGCCAGTGACACGTCTTTGAGCACTTCGGTATCGCCGAAGCACTTGACCAGATGGTCGACGGTGATGGCTGTATGGCTGTTGGCGGCGTCGGCTGTCGGGTTGCTTGCGGTCATGAGCACTTACGCCTCCCCAGAGCTGGTGATGGAGGTGGCGAAACGTCCGATGCGTTGGCACGCCTGGGTCAGCCGCTCGGCATCGACGGTCAGGCTTAACCGTACAAAGCCTGCGGCGGAAGGCCCGAATGCCTCGCCGGACAAGACCGAGACGCCAGCTTGGTTCAGTAAGTGATCGGCAAATTCCTGGGAAGTCAGCCCGGTCGAACGGATGTCCACCATGACGAACATGCCAGCCGGTGGCTTAACGACAGCAATCCCGGGGTAATCTGCCAGAACGTCGCAGACGGCATTACGGCGGGCGCGGTAGGTGTCGCGCATCTCCTCCAGAGCAGCCGGAGGGTGAGCCAGGGCTTCGATGGCGGCGTCCTGGATAAAGTCCGGACAACCATAGAGCATGCACAAAGCCAAATTGCCCAGGTGAACGCATAACTGAGCCGGGCCAAGTACCCAGCCTACGCGCCACCCGGTCATGGCATGTGATTTGGACAAGCTGGAGACTACGACCGTTCGTTCGGCCATGCCGGGTAAAGCGAAGGCGCACTGGTGCTCTCCATCGAAGATCAGCTCAGCGTAGACTTCATCCGAAATCAGCCAAAGGTCGTGGTGCTGGCATAGCTCGGCGATGGCCTGCCAAGTGTCAGCATCAATTAGTTGACCGGTGGGGTTGTGCGGGCTGTTCAGCAGGATCGCGCGGGTACGTGGGGTGATCGCCGCGGCGATGTCGGCCGCGTCCAGCCTGAAGCCTCTATCGCCGCGCAGAGGCACCTGAACCACGCGACTTCCGGTGGCCTGGATGACGGCCTCGTACGTGACGTAGCCCGGTTCGGGCACGATGACTTCATCGCCCGGATCGAGCAGGCACTGGGCGGTGGCGTAGAGCCCACACTGGGCACCAGCCAACACCACCACGTTGTCAGCATCGGCGGCCACACCCTGCTGCCGGTAATGGCCGGCGATGGCTTCGCGCAACGCCAGCTTGCCCTCTACTTCGGCGTAGTGGGTGGCGCCACCGCGCAGGCTGGCCACAGCGCTTTCTATGATGGGCGCGGGTGTGGTGAAATCCGGGTCGCCCACGGACAGTAGGGTGATGTCTTCGCCTTGTGCCTGGCGGGCCAGAGCCCGGTTGTGTATGTCCCAGGCCGCGGCACCTTCGCCGGCGATCCGTGTAGTGAGTTTGGCGTAGCGCATTAGGCGTGTCCTGTATTGTGCATCCAGGGTTGAGTGGGAATTTCGATCAGAACGGGTCGGGTTGCCTCATCGGCCTGACTTAACGCCTCGGCCAGTTGCGTCGGGCGTTCGCAACGCCGGTAGTCCAGAGCGAAGGCTTGGGCAAGGGCGCTGATGTCGGGTGCAATCAGATCAACCCCCAGCGCGTTCACATCGCTGGCGGCCATGCTGCGGCGTATTTCGTCATAACCGTTGTTGTTCCAGACGATCACCACAATTGGTCGGCCCAGATCGCGTGCAGACCCCAATTCGGCCAGAGTGAATTGCAGGCCGCCATCGCCGACCAGGGCGACGACCTGCGCATCAGGTCGAGCCAGAGCCGCCCCCAAAGCGGCGGGTAATGCGTAGCCCAGGGTGCCGAAGCCGGTTGCGGCGCTGAACCAGTGTCGGGGCCGGGGCATGGATACCCAGTAGTTGCCGGCGTAGGCCGGCCCGGTGGAGTCGCCAACGATGATGGCGTCCGGGAGGGTTTCTGTCAGCGTCTGCAGCAGTGGCAGGTGCGGTGCAACGTCAGCCTGGTCGTGCAGCGCCAGAGCGTTGCGCACATTCGCAGCGCGAGCGGCTCCATGCTTGTCAATAGTACCAGCGGGCAGGTTTTCGTTGAGTGCCACCAGCATGTTGGCTGCATCGGCCAGGATGGCGAGGTCAGCGCGTTGGTTCCGACCGAGCTGCTGAGCATCGATGTCTACCCTGATCAGTCGACCGGTTAACGCGAAGCCGTCATCAAAGACCAGATCGTAATCGGTTTCCCCCAGTTCAGTGCCCACCGCTAGCACGACGTCGGCGCGAGCGGCCAGTTCTCGACTGGCGGGCAGGCTGGCTGTGGCGCCCAGGTCCAGAGGATGATCGCGACCCAGGATACCCTTAGCGTTTATGGTGGTTAGCGCCGGGGCATCCAGACGTTCAATCAGGGCGCGTGCGGCCTCGGGCGCATCCACGCAACCACCACCCAGTAATACCAGCGGGTTCTCGGCGCCGACCAGCCAGTCTATAGCCTGACTGATGGCGGCCGGAGCTGGAGCTGGCGGGTAAATACGTGCCGGTTGAATTCTTGCCTTGGGCGCGGGTTGGGCCAATACATCAAGCGGAACTTCCAGGTGTACCGGCCCCGGCCGGGCGCTGTGGAATATAGCAAAGGCGCGCGCCACGGCTTCCGGCAGTGCCGACGGGTCCAGTATCGTCTGGCTGAAGACGCTTACCCCACTGAGTGTTGCTTGCTGATCGGGCATTTCGTGCAGGCGGCCTTGTCCCCGACCCAGGGTGGCGCGCCGGTTCACGCTGGAGATCACCAGCATGGGGATGGAGTCGGCCAGGGCCTGCCCCATGGCTGTGGCGATGTTGGTCATGCCTGGCCCGGTGATGATGAAGCAGGCCGCGGGACGGCCACTGGCGCGGGCATAGCCATCAGCCATAAAGCCGGCGCCCTGTTCATGGCGTGGGGTCTGATGGCGAATGGTACTGTCGTTCAGGGCTCGGTACAGCTCCAGAGTGTGGACACCCGGAATGCCGAAAGCGGTATCGATGCCGTGCGCAGCAAGCAGGTCAAGCAGTAAACGAGCGCACGTCATGAGCGGCCGCCACTGTCGTGATCAGTCAGTTCGGGCAGACCGCCGAATGGCGGGCGGCCCAGGATGTTCTCAACCATGGGCAAAAAGGTCTCCAGGGGCAGGGTGTCGTAATCCGGATCAAAACTGGTCTGATCCCACTGATCGCAGAACCGGACGGTACGGGCATAGGCCGGGTGCTCAAGGTATTGTTCGCGGGCCCGCGGATCCTGACCGAAAAACTGCCGGTAGTGATACCCCTGAAACAATTCGTGGTGGCGAATCATCCAGGTATTCAACGGATCGATGAAAGGTTCCAGTATCGCGGCAGCGATTTCGGCGTGGTTGGCGGGGGCAAGGTCATCGCCAATGTCATGCAGCAGCGCACAGACCACCATTTCTTCGTCAGCACCGTCGCGTAAGGCACGGCTGGCCGTTTGTAGGCTGTGTTCGTAGCGATCCACCGGGTAACCGTGCGTATCGCCCGCCAGCCGGTGCAGGTGTTCGATGACCCGGCGCGGAGCGTCGGCCAGATAATGCCGGAAGCGTTCATCGATCAGTGCCCAGTCCTGCTGGTGAGCCTGTTCAAAGCGGGTGAAGCGGGCCTGTTTCATGCGTGGCTCTCCGGTGTGTGAGTGCTCAGTTGGCGTTTCAGAACGCGTCGCCGGCTGGTGGTGCTATCCCGGTCGACATAGCCCTGACGCAGGTGGCGGATGCCACCATCGAGCTGGAAGGCCTTGCGCCCGTGCAGCAGGCGGTAATTGTCCATGATCAGCATCTGACCGGGAGCCAATTTCAAACTGACGGTCAATTCCTCGCTGGTGACCAGGCGGTAAAAAGCCTGACGAGCGGCGTAAAAAGCATCCAGTTCATCGGGATCCAGTGCCGGGACGCGTTCCGTGCGATTGGAGTAGCGTACACGTACTGGTGTTCCGTGGCTGTCCAGTTCGATGAGCGGTCCTTCGCTTTCCAGAAAAGTGGTTTCGTCCTGATAACGGAAGCCGGGCCAGACCCGAGTCAGGCATTGATAGGCAGTCGGGTCCGAGGTTTTCAGTCGCTCAGCGGCCATGAAGCCATCGGCCAGTGTGCTGTCGCCACTGTCGGCAGCGTTGCTCAGACAGTGCAACCAAATGTAACCGGGAATAGGATCGCGGTAAGGGTTGTCGGTGTGCGGTTCCAGGCCACGTTGGGTCATGGTGAGGTCGTATGCGTTTGCGACCGACTTTACATCGGCAATGCCGCCCCAGTTGGTACGACGCAGCGGACCGATCCGGTCGATCAGCGGCTGCATGCCGTCTTCTTCGGCAGGCACTCCGTCGACCAACACGAAACCGAAACGGTGCAACCGATCAAGCAATCCGAGCAAGGAGGTATCGTCGACCAGGGCTTTAGCGAAATCAGCCCGCGGTACGCTTGCCAGGCTGGCGTCCCAGAGTAAACGGTCAGGGTCCGCATTGGCCTGTTCTTTGGTGGTTAGATCGTCAAGATTATAGTGGGTTTGAGTGCCATCGCTGAAGTGAAGTTCAATCTGATCACCGGCCCGATCGGCACAGGTCAGTGTAAGGTCCAGGGGCAGTTCAGCCGCTTCGATCAACCGCTGGCCGGTGCGTGGGTCGAGGGTATTGGCATCGGGAGCACGCTCGCGTAACCAGAGGGCCGCGAATTCACGCAGCATACCGCCGGTATCGAGGATCAGACGTCGCTGATCGGTGGACATTCGAACCTGGACTGTGGCACTCGTCATGCAGTTTCTCCGGCTGTGACTTTTGCTGATGGATGCTCATTCCGATCTCGATTCCTGACCGTTCGCGGAATCGTCTGGGCGAAAAACCGTATTTTCTGGCTCGCTCAGGAATGCACCCGGGTACTCGATTCCGGTAACGCTCCCTGGCTCCAGGTGCGTGCCCCTAGCAGCCGTGCCCTCGCAGCAAAAGTATGCCCGGATGGGCACCTGTGGTCCGGTCTGGCTGGGGTGAATCCGGTCGGCCGTTGGCTAAGGGGTTTTTACAGTACCTCCAGAGAGGTGATAGCATTTGATTAAATTAGCCACATAGTTGATTAATATGGACGCAGCCAACGGCGATGCCTGGCCTTACCCCAGGCCGGATTCTCCCCCGATCCTGTCACCGGTCGAGGCGGAACACACTCTGGATGTCTGGCTGGTACCCAAATTCTCCATGCTGACACTGACCTGCTTGCTGGAGCCGTTGCGGGTTGCGAACCGCTTCGGAAGGGATCTGTTTGCCTGGCGACTGCTATCGGCCGATGGTGAAGAAGTGGTCGCCAGCAACGGGGTACGCATCGATGTCGACGCGAGCCTCGACAGTGTCTCCGACACTGCCCAGTTGATGGTCGTCGCTTCCTACGAACCTGAAGCGACGATAACCAGTTGGGAACGTGCGGTGTTGCGCCGGGTCGCGGCACATGGCGGTTGGTTGGGTGGAGTCGATACCGCCCCCTTTATTCTGGCGCGGTCCGGTGTGCTTGAAGGGTACTCTGTGGCTATGCATTGGGAGAGTGTACCCGCCTTTCGCCATGAGTTTCCGCAACTGGACGTCAGTCAGGCGCGCTACGAGTTGGATGATTTGCGCCTGACGGGCACGGGCGGTGCCGCCAGTATCGACATGATGCTCACCTGGATTGAACGCGCCTATGGCCCTGCGCTGGCCAATGCTATCGGCCGCCAGTTGATCCATAAGCGTGCCCGCGACGAGCCGGTGCTGACCCAGGGGCATCGCAGCCCGCACCTGCCGCGCACTGTGGTCCGGGCGCTGGCCATCATGGAGGCGAATGTGTCGCCAACCCTGGCGATCCCCGAAGTCTGCCGGATTGTAGGTCAATCCCAGCGTCAGTTGGCACGCCTGTTCATGGCGCATTTCGGGGAGACACCGAAACAGTGCTACCTGGGTATGCGCCTGGACGAAGCCCATCGCATTCTGGCGGACAGTCGCTGCTGGGTCAGCCAGGCTGCGGAAAGCACTGGTTTCACTCATCTGGCGCATTTCTCGCGCGCATATCGCCAGCGGTTTGGCGAGTCGCCCAGCGTGACCGCCGAGCGCGGTAGCCAGTGACGTCGTTATTTAACGAGTGCTTTCAATTCGTCGCTGGCGATCGGCGCGCAATAGCATCCGGTAGCGTGAGCGCGCTTCGTCACGTTCGAGGTAGCAGCCCTGCAGCCAACGACGGCCGGCACTGCCTTCGAAGGCATCACGGGCATGCAGCAGTCGACGGTTATCAAAGACGACCAGGTCACCGGGATGATAGCTGAAACGAATCGCGAAGGCCGGGTCACGCAACAGGCGCTGCAAGGTCATCAGTGCGTCGTAGGCCGGTTCGACATTGTCGAAGTCGGTCTGTAATGGCCCGCGCAGAAAATCGGCGATGCGCACTTCCAGAAGCTCTTCATTTTCGTCCAGCTGAATTATGGGCGCGTGCCAGACATAATCACTGGTGCGCGACGTGTTGGCGAAACACCAACGCTGACGGGTAAGCGTGCCATAAGTGCGGGGATGTTTCGTGCGTAACGCCTCAGCGATGGCGAAGCCGTCCATCATGATCGCTTCGCCAGCCTCGACGCTGTTTTCAAGGCAATGCAATAACTGCAGGCCTGGCTGATATTCTCGGGTTGGCAGATCGACGTGGGGGGGCAGCGCGATGGCGGTGTAAGCGTTGGAATCCGGATCCGGCTTGGCGCGTACATCGAACAGTTGCCCGAAGTTGGTTGGGCGGATGGGCCCAATACGCGCAGCGATGTCTGTCAGTGAGCCGGGCTCGGTGGGCAGCCCGCGCAACCTGACGAGCCCCTTGCCGAGCAGGCTTTCCAGGGCAGGCTTCAGGAGGGCGGCCTCCGCCTCGTCTCCGGGTGCTGTGGCGAGCAGGCCGCTGGCATCCAGTGTATCAGGCGCGGTATCAGGACCACCTTGCCAGATCGTGACGGGCACCAGAGGGCCCTCCTGGCTATGACCATTAGAGTAGTCGTGAGCGCGCAGCCATCCGGGGTGGAAACACAGGCTGCGGCCTTCCGGCGCAAACCGGACGCACAGAGCACCGCTGTCGTCGATATCGGCGTGGTCGATCTCCGGCCAGGCATCGAGACCGGACAAGTCCAGAATGCGTTCACGTGTCGCCGGGTTGACGGTAGAGTCGTCACCGGCGTTCTCGCGCAACCAGACACTGTGCAGTGTACTGACTCGGCCGTCACTCCAGTGGAGAGTCACCTGTCGGGCGCCATGGTATACCTCAACCAGGTGGGCCTCGATGGGCCAGGCGTCGTAATCGGGTGTGGGGGGTAATTCGGTGGTGAATCGGCACTGGCTCATTGTGGCCTCCTCTAGCCTGGACGAATTTATGCAGCATGACGCCTTCTCCAGGTTTGTGTACGACCCCGGTCGACAGCCAGTATGCTCAATTCGACAACCGCCTGAGTTCAGTGACCGGCCTGACGACGCAGTTGGCTCGGGGTCAGGTCGTAGCGACGACGAAAGGCACGGGTGAACGTTGAAGAAGAAGCAAAGCCGCAGGCCAGAGCGATGTCTAGCACCGGTCGATCCGTTGCCAGCAATAAGCGATGCCCGTGCTCAAGGCGCAGTTGCTGGTAGTGATCGCGAGGTGGGCAGCCGAGGTGCCGGGCGCAAAGCCGTTCAAGATGGCGCCAGGACAATCCGGCCCGGCGTGCCAGCTCGCCCAGGGCCAAAGGGTGTTCCAAGTGCCTTTCCATCAGAGCCAAGGCGCGATTGAGCCCGGGGTCGGTGGGTGGTAATGGCGCTCGCTGGCGGCTTGCCGGCAAGCGTTCCCGGCCATGCATCAGTTGATCACGGACCCGATTGGCGAGCTCGTCACCCTGGCGCCGGCGCACCAACGCCAGGGCCATGTCGATAGCTGAGCTGCCGCCGGCGCACGAAAACCCGGCCGACGTCACCTCGAACAGAGATTCAACGGCGTCCACCTCGGGGTAACAGCGCCTGAAATCGGGCAGGCTTTCCCAGTGCAGAGTGGCGGTTTGGCCACCCAGCAGACCGGCATGTGCCAGTATGAAACACCCCGTATCCATGCCACCCAATGCACACCCCTGGCGTGCCCGTTCGCGCAGCCAGTCCAGCAGGATCGGACGAAAAGCCTCTTCGGGAGCGAAGCTGGAGCAAACGGCGAGCGAGGAGCAGGACGGAGCATTCGCTATGCCAGTGTCGACGCCCAGTAACATGCCGTTGCTGGCCGTCACCGGCTGGCCATCCTCGCTGATCAGTGTCCAGTGGAATAATCTGCGTCCAGCCAGGCGGTTAGCGATGCGCAGCGGCTCGATCGCCGAGAACAGCGCCACCATTGCGAAGCGCGGTACCAGCAACAGGCCGATGTGTTCAGGGGTTTCGCCGGGCGAATCAAGTCTCATGCGAGGGTGAGCCGGGGTTCGAATCAGCGGCTTATTGTAGGGCGCCAGCGGGGCTTTGCAATCGCCGGGCGCTTAACGACGGATGCCCACGCGCCTCCCGGCGAAGTCCGGCCATTGGCCGGCCGATAGCCGAGGCAGGGTATCGATTGCTTGCGCCACTTCGGCCGGAAAAGCAGCCGGTCGAACGGTCGTGGTATCAATCGCCATCAACATCTGCTCGCTGGTGGCTAGGCGTTGAGCCCCGGCATTGAACAATTCGAAACCGGCGTGCAGGCGCTTGGCGTCGTGGTCAAGGAGCACGAACCTGACCTGTAACGCCTCGCCCTGATGCGCTTCGCGCTGGTAGCACAGGTGGGTTTCCAGTGTGTAAAGCGTGTAGCCAAGCCGTTGCCTTCCTTCCGCATCGAGACCGATATGGTCCATTAGCGCATCCGCCGCCAGCGAGAACAGCCGGGCGTACTCGGCATCGTTCATGTGGCCATTGTAATCAACCCAGGTCGGATCGACCCGGGTTTCAAGTAGGATCATCAGATGCGCCCCTCCAGGCCCTCGGCTTCGGGCCAGTATTTGTGGACCAGGTCGAGCAACTCCACCAGGAAGTCATCACGCCGCCTGTCCAGCTCACCGACGGTCCGACCCGCTGCCTGGTGTTCGCAGCCAGTCACTACCTGTTCGATCAGTTCGTCGGTCAGTTCGGGGGCCTTCAGCCGGGTCCATGGCAGTTTCAGTGCCGGACCAAATTGTTCCAGCATATGGCGCATGCCGGGCTCGCCTCCCGCCAGATGAAAGGTCAGGAAAGTGCCCATCAACGACCAGCGCAGGCCGCAACCATAGATGACCGCGGCATCAATTTCCTCGGTGGTGGCAACACCGTCATTAACCAAATGCAAAGCTTCGCGCCATAACGCTTCCATCAGTCGATCGGCGATGTGACCCTCTATTTCGCGCCGAACCACCAGCGGCCGCATGCCCAACTCCTGATAGAGAGCTCGTGCGTACTCGGTCTGCTCCGGTGCTGTCGCCGAGCCGCCAACCAGCTCGACCAGCGGCAGCAAATAGACAGGGTTGAAGGGGTGGGCGACGATGACCCTACCCGGTAGCTGTGTGCAGTCACGTTGCAGATCCGTCGGTTTGAAGCCTGAGGTGGACGAACCGATGATAACATCGGGTCGGGCGGCCGCATCCAGCTGGGACAGGATGCTTTGTTTGAGTGGCAAGCGCTCGGGCACGTTCTCCTGTACCAGATCGGCCCCGTCGACGGCGGCTTCTAGGTTGTCGGTAAACGTCAGTCGGTCACGATGGGCACCTTCGGCCAGGCCCATGCGGGTCAGCGATTCCCAGGCATTATCGATGAACGCTCGGGTGCGAGCCGGAGCTTCTGGGTCTGGGTCGAACGCGGTTACGCTCCACCCGCGAGCCAGAGCACGGGCGATCCAACCGTTGCCGATAACCCCGGTTCCGATGACAGCCAGATGTCGACTCATGCGCCACCTCCGGCGATGTTACCCGTGTTCGGGTCGCGCAGGGCGAGGTGCGTACGCGTCTCGGCTGGTGTCATGACCCGGGCACCAAGATTTTCAATAAGGCTGGCGGCTTTTTCCACCAGTTGTCCATTGCTGGCCAGCACACCCTTTTCCAGATAAAGGTTGTCTTCCAGTCCAACGCGGGCATGGCCACCGAGCAAGACCGCTTGGGCCACCATAGGCATCTGATGGCGGCCAATTCCGAACGCGGCCCAATTGGCGGTGTCCGGCAGTTTGTTGCGCATGGTGAGCATGGTTTCAGTGTCGGCTTCGGCGCCCCAGGGAATACCCAGGCAGAGCTGAAAAAGGGGGTCACCGTCGAGCAGCCCCTCGCTGAACAACTGGCGCGCGAACCGGACATGGCCGAGATCAAAGCATTCCAGCTCCGGCTTAACCCCGGCGGCTTGCACCAGGCGGGCATGCTCGCGCAGCCAGTCGGCTGAATTGATATAGACCATCTCCCCGAAATTCAGGCTGCCGCAGTCCAGCGTGCACATTTCCGGGAGCAGGGTGCCAATTGCTTCATGGCGTTCGGCCGGCGTCTGCATATCGGTCCCGGGGCCTCCTCGGGTGGGGTCAGTGGTATCGGGTATCCAGTCACCGCCACCGCCAGCGGTTAAATTGATGACGATGTCGGTATCCGCTTCCCGAATGCGCTCCACGACTTCCCGAAAATGATCGACTGAATGGCTGATGCCACCGGTAGCGGGGTCGCGAACGTGAATATGGGCGATGCTGGCTCCAGCCTGAGCCGCCTCAATGGCCGAGTCAGCAATCTGCTTGGGCGTGATAGGAACGTGGGGGTTTTTATCTGTTGTGTCGCCAGCGCCGGTGACAGCACAGGTCAGGATAACATTGGGATTCATAAAGGCCTCTTTGGAACTATCGAAATCAGTCGTCAGTCTGGCAGGTCGTTCTGTCTTCCAGGCGGCCTTAGACGACAGGCAGTGTGCCCTATTCGCCAGAGACCGGCTGAGCGGGCGTGATATCGGTCGCTACTGTCAAATCAGGAGATATCTATGCAAGCTGTTCATTATGCTGAAAAAGAAGTGAATCAATTTAAACGGGGTCGCGGTTGGAAGGTCAACCTGTTTGGCCAAAATTCCGATGTCCCAGCGTGTGATCTGCAGGCGTTTTGCATCGACATGAGCACGAACATGTAGCTCGACAGTCACTTTCACATTGTTGATCAGTTTCAGGTATTCGGATAGCAAAACGGCTTTGAATTCGGGGCTACTTACAATTTAGATGTTGTGCCTTAGTTGTGCACCGTTTTTGTCTTATGCCGACCGTCTTTACGAAGACAGTTGCTGGCGGTTCCTCCTGAGCAATGCATCAAAATCAATTTGGCGTAGGGGCTCGGAGAACAAAAAGCCCTGGACGTAATCGCAGCCAGAACGAGAGAGGAATTGCATCTGCTCCTCCTTTTCAACGCCCACTCCAACCACCTGGACGTTTATCGCCCGAGCCATAGCAATTATGCTCTCAATCATGCGGTCGGCATCTCCACCCTGGCCAGCGTCTTTGATTAACTCCCTGTCTATCTTGACGCTGTTCATCTTGAATTCCATAAGAGCCAATAGAGAGAAAGGTTCGATACCAAAATTGTCGATTGCCAAATTAAGCCGCGGACCCGACACACCTAAGCCATTGACTGGATTTAATTCGCAGGCACGCATATTGTTAAAAGAGGCTTGGGCCAGTTCTACAGTGATCCACGCCTCATTCAGGCTGATTGTTGTACGACGCGCTCGCCAATGGTCTATCAGGCCTTGAGTTACGAAGAAGGCAGATGATTCGTTGATGCTTATCGGAAAAACCGTGTCATTCAGATCGCGCCACAGACACGAGCAGAACGCCGCCTGCTCCAGTACGAAGGCGGCGATGCTGTCCGTCATGTTGTCATGTTCAGTGACACTTAGAAATGCCTCCGGAGTTAATAGCCCCTTAGACGGGTGATGCCATCGGAGCAACGCTTCAGCTCTGGCTATGACCCCAGTGCGGGTATCAATGATAGGCTGGTAATAAACCTCCAGTTGGTTCTCTTTGAGGGCATCCTCGAGTTCCCTGGCTAACCTCATATGCTCTGATTCACTCTCCGCCATCCATGGCTCGTAGATTTGAACCTGATTACGTCCATGATCTTTAGCCGCGTACATGGCCTGATCGGCATTGTGCATCAATCGACCTACATCCTTCCCGTCATCGGGGAAAAGCGTCAGGCCGATACTCCCGGAAATGTGTATCCGGTGAGAATCAACGCTGAACGGCTTTTCGATACTGGACAGAAGTATCTTGGCGGTTTGTATCGCGCCATCCCTGCCGGTTTCTTTCAAGATCAGGGTGAATTCGTCTCCGCCTAGACGGGCCACTGTATCCATGGCACGGACTTTGGTGCTTAGCCGTTCGGCTACTTGCGCCAGAAGCCGGTCACCGGCTTCGTGGCCGAGTTGGTCGTTGGCTTGCTTAAAACGGTCCAGGTCGATGAACAGCAAGGCAAAGGAGCTTTCCATGCGCTCGGCCTCAAGCAAGGTCTGCTCAAGCCGGTCGAGAAACAATCGCCGATTAGGGATGCCGGTGAGCTCATCGAAATTGGCGCTTCGCCAGACCTGATACTCGCTAAGTTTGCGCTCAGTGATGTCCCGTGTAGTCTTGACGACCGCCTCAACTTTGTTCTGGCTGTCATAAACCGGTACAAATTGGCAGTCAAAATACAATTTATGATCAGGGGGTAAGCGGTGGTGAAACTCCTTACGCTGAGACCGGCCTGTCGAGACAACTGTTTCAATTTCATCGTGAATTTCCTCGGCAAAATCCAGCTTCAGCTCCCGGGGGGTTTTACCAATGACGTCACGGGGTGGTGCGCTGACCATATCGGCCATCGCTTTATTGAGAAACAGGAACTTGCCATTGGGTTCAAATATGGCAACAGGGTCTGGAGAGGCTTTGAGCATGGTGTCGATTAGACGTGTCTCCTGTTCTTTTAGTGCTGAGAAACTGGACACAGAGTTGGCAGTCAATTGGTCGACGGCTTCGTTGAACCGTATCAGTTCATCATAGTCTCTTTCGGTGAGGCCCCTCTGTAATTCGCCCCAGGCAATAGTAACCCGAGCCCTCAAGGCTCGAAATTCCTGTACCATCTGAAACATGGAAAGCCCCTGCTTGACACGGTCGATGGCATGCTCTGCCGAAACAACGACTTTGCCTCTCCCAAGGGCTTTGCGTACCGTCTCGCCGTTGGTCTGGGAGGTAACGAGATAGTCGGAAATAAACTCCAGTATCGAACGCGCGTGATCCTTTAGGGCCGCGCTGTCTTCACCCTTCAATTCCGGGGCGATTTCCAGTGCGGCTTCTTCCCAGTCATTGAGCATTTGCTCCATGTTTGTCTGAATAAATCGGGTCAGCTTCATAGCGAGAGGTTTCCTTGTAGCCTTTCAAGCAATGTTTCGGAAAACCATGTCAGGGTATGCACATCTAACATTAAACGTCGAAGCAATGGGTGGATATTGATCTGGGCAATCTCATAACCGCTTGAGGAACGTTAATACTTTAGAGAGTTTCAATCGTTTCGCGGATGCTTCCGTTTAGTGATGCGCCGGACAGTTGCGCGCAAAAGCTATGTTCGAAGGTCTATAGAAGTGGCCACAAAATTCATTCCATCATAAATGCCTACTATTCTCTGTGCGGTAAATAACATAAACGTCCAGCGTTCAAAGCGTCTCAGAACCAGCCCGTAGAGCCATCGGGACCGAATTCGAAAACAGCGCCACATGGCCTGCGACTTTGCCGCATTGCTCCTGCCAGGAGTGCGATTAGCCAAGCTGTGCATCGCCGTACCCAGTCTGCGAATGCCAACCTCAACAAGGGAACCAGCCCAAACCACAGCACGTAGCCAAGCGAAGCAACCATCAGCCCATCAATGCGGCCAGGCGTGCGATCACTCCGGATATGTCGATACAAGAGCCACGTCAGCACAGCGGCGTGAGGGACGACCAGCCAGGCAATGCCGTTGTAGGCGCCACCGGCCAGTCCCCAGACTTGCCATGCAAGTGCGGCTGCGGCGGAGAGCAGGACGAAGAAGAGCGCGATACGCAGCGCGTTCTTGAATCCAAGGCGCACCGCCAAAGTGCGCTTGGTCGCCAAGGCATCGGCCTGGATGTCCGGTATTCCCGCCAGGGTGATAGAGGGCAATATGCCCAGCAACATGGGCACGCAGAGGAGCCATGGCGTGAGGTCGCTCCAGACCCCGCCAAGGAACACGTAGCCACACAGCAGCACGCCGATGCTGTGGGTAACCGCCACATCCACCTCTCCCCAGCCACGATAGCTGAGCTTCAGTGGCGGCGCCGTGTAGCCGATGGCCAGCACGGCCAAGGTGCCAAGTACTGCGATAATGGCTATCGGATGCGCCGAGGATAGCGACAGCAACCAGATCGTGCTGGCCAACAAGCCCACTAGTACCACGCCAATCCCTGCCTTGACCTCCCGCTGGCTAAGCGAGCCGTCAACCAAGACGCGCGACCCGCCGGTGAAAGCGTTGTAGTAGCGATTGCGATGATCCGTGGGCAGATCGACCACCTCATTGACCAATACGGTTGCTACCTCTAGAAGGAAAAGGCAGAGGTAGCCAGCCCAAAACACCGACGTTCCGAGCACGGGGCTGCCGGGAGTGGCAGCAAGAGCCCCGATGGCATAGGCAATCCACGACATTGGATAGAACTGCAGCCGCAGGCTTCGCAACCAAGCGCCCGTTTTGTGCCGCAGCCGTTCTATCCTGGTGATCCGGCCCTGCTGTAACCGCTGGCCCTGTCGTTCGGCGCGGGCGAGCCATGCCTCTCGTCGGTCCGCGCTGGAGTTCTTAACGGAGCCAAACACCAGCGAACGCACCGGTTGTATGCCGCAAAAGCCCAGAGTTGCCCGTGCCAGGGCATTCTTGCCCGGTTGCCGGTACAGAAGCCGATGCACAAGCGGGGGCGTATCCATGGTGGTGATCAGTTGGGCGGAGCGGCCTTGAAGCAGCCCTTCATAGCCCGTGCCACCTTCGCACGTTTTGAAGGCGAAGCCTGGTGCCATGAGCCGATCCAAAAAGCCCTTAAGTAAGGCGGGAGCGGTTCCCCACCAGGTGGGATAAACGAATACCAGATGATCAGCCCACAGAAAGAGCTCCCGCGACCTGCACAGGTCGTCTTCGAGTGGCTGATCGTTGGGGGAGGGCGTGTGTAAGTGGGGGTCGAAATCGAGTTCTGATAGATCTAGCCTGCGCGGCTGCACCCCCGCTGCGCGCGCACCATGACAGAAGGCCTCCGCCAACGCTCCACAAAAGCTGTCGGCACGAGGATGCCCTAGAATAACCAGCACATTTATTGGCGGCTCAGTCGGTTCGAATCTCTCAGGCAGCATGATGTTCTTCCCGAACACTCTTACAGTTTTAAGTGACGTCGGCCCCTATCATTCATCTGGCCTGCCCGTCACTGGGTTCTACATAAGCTGGCTAACCTTGGCAGCCCCATTCTTTAGTACCGGCAAAAGGTCATTTACCAACTCGTCCCGTGTGCGGCGCTGCGCTTGGGTACTGATTCCAATAGCGGCTACTGCTCTGCCTCGGCTGTCGCGGATTGGGACGGCAATCGCCAGCAAACCGACTTCCAGCTCCTGATCGACAATGGCATACCCCTGCTGTTTGATGTCACGCAGTGCTCCACGGATCTTTGAAACATCAGTGACAGTATAGGGCGTAAGACCTGTAGGCGGGTTTCGTTCGAAAAACTGCTGTTGCTCATCATCACTCAGATCTGCTAACAAAACCCTACCTATTCCGGCTGTATGAACCGGCACCACCCGGCCAGGACTCAGGTTTATCGTGAGTGCTCTAGGCCCTTGAGCCCGAGCTACGAAAATCAGCTGATCCCGTGATAACACGCCAATGGAGCAGGATTCGCTGAGCGTGCGGGATATTTCCTCTGCTACCGGATTGGCCAGTTGCCACCAGGGTAGGTTGGAAAGGTAGTTGTAACCGAGGGTCATGACCTTGGGTGTAAGGGTGTAGCGTTTACCCTCTAGTGACAGATACCCGAGATCAACCAGTGTTAGCAGGAATCTTCGTGTGGTCGCCCGGTTCATGCCAACCGTATCGGCGACCTCACTCAGCGTCATCGTCGCGTGGCCTTCAGAGAAGCATTGTAAGACCACAAGCCCTTTATAGAGCGATTGAGCGCGGTCTGAGGACTTGTCCAGCGTGTCCTTTGTCATGTTTTTCGGTTTCCAATTTTTAATCTATTTGTTCGTATAATGACACAATTTCCAATCCACTCTCTAGTTGTTGTAAGACTTGCCCCCGGGAACGCACACACCGTTCCGTCTGATGTACAAATAGATACACCTCTCTTGATCTGCGTCAGTGAAGGGTTTCAGAGCGATTTGGGTTGCTGTAATCGTTCAGCGAGATCTTTATGCCTTGGTTTGTCATTGACAGGCCCTCGTTGTTAAAACTACCGTTATGTGAACAATAATTCCTAAAATGAAATTTGTGAGGTGCCTGTGAGTTTGGAAAACCATCATTCCTTAAAGCGTTCAGGGCTAAGTAAGCCCGATGATTGTCGCCAGGAAGTCGTGCCTCTGTCTGTCCTGGTGAGCGGTGGAGACACAAATGAATAGCAACAGACGCGAGCTTACCGGGTTCGTAGCGTTTCTAATGATGGTACTCGCGGCGTTAGTCCCCATCTCGGCGCTGATTTTTGGACTGCGGATACTGCCGGAATTCGGTTTGGTGATTTATAAGGAACAGTTCCTGGCCTTCTTTCTTACCCTGTGCCTGGTGCTGACCTTTATGCTCAAACCGGCGTACTCGGGAGCGGCAAACGATAGGGTGCCCTGGTATGACACGTTGTTGATCATCGCGACCTTGGGCTCGGGTGGTTATGTCGCCTTCTGGTATCACGAACTGGTCGGCATGATGGGCCTTATCACCCAAGATAAGGTTATCGTGAGTGCCATTGGACTGTTGGTGCTATTGGAAGCTGCGCGTCGACTAGCTGGCTGGACAATGGTATTGGTTGGATTGGCCGCTTTATCTTATGCGTTCTTTGGCCATTTTCTGTCAGGCATGTTCGAAACTCGAAACATTCCGTTTGAACGTTTGCTCATTTATAACTACCTGGGTACGGATGCCGTTCTGGGAACGCCTCTCTATGTGGCGGCAACTATCGTGACGGCTTTTGTTCTTTTTGGGCAGGTGCTGTTTTTAGTGGGCGGTGGCGATGCGATCTCTAACTTCTCCTTTGCCTTAATGGGAAAGCGCCGTGGTGGCCCGGCCAAAGTGGCCGTATTCTCCAGCGCATTGTTCGGGTCATTGTCTGGCAGTGCGTCAGCCAATGTTGCCACCACCGGTATGATCACGATCCCGATGATGAAGCGGGTCGGTTATTCAGACACGCAATCAGGGGCGATTGAAGCGGTGGCGTCTACGGGTGGCTTGGTTTTACCCCCCGTTATGGCGGCAACCGGTTTTCTGATGGCCGAGTTTCTCGGCGTGCCTTACAGCACCATTGCGCTTGCCGCCGCGATTCCAGCCCTTTTGTTTTATCTGTGCGTTTACCTGCAAGTCGATCTTGAGGCAGGGAAAGGGGGGATCTCGGCTTGGGAATCGAATGAGCTTCCCTCAATGATGCAGTCGGCCAAACAAGTCATTCCTGTGGCACTCTCCTTTGGTGTGCTGTTGTATGTGTTGTTCGGCATGATGCAGAGTCCGGAAAATTCTGCCTTCGCCGCAACGGCCGCTACCGTGGTGATCAGCCTGGTCGTACCGGCGATGCGTCAGGGTATTATCAAGTACCTGACAGTACTGGCCAGCGCGGGCGAGGCGGTGATCTTTATTGCCGTTATGTGTGCGGTGGCAGGTTTGGTAGTGGGTTGCCTGGGTTTGACTGGTTTGGGGTCGAGCTTGTCTCAGAACCTGGTAGCGATAGCCGGGGGCAATGTTTGGCTGCTGCTGTTCTTTGCTGCGCTGGGCTGTATTGTTCTGGGCATGGGTGTTCCGGTAACGGCAACCTACATCATTCTGGTTATCCTCGTTGGGCCAGCCCTGGTGCAGGTTGGCGTGAACGAGCTGTCAGCGCACATGTTCGTATTTTACTTTGGAACACTCTCTTTTCTGACACCACCCGTGTGCCTGGCGGTATTTGTAGCTGCCTCTATTGCTGAAGCAAACCCCTGGCGTACCGCGCTCTATGCGCTTAGGTTTGCGGTCATCGCTTATCTAATACCCTTTGTCTTTGTATTTAACGATGCCTTTCTAATGCAAGGCAGTGCAGTCGGTATCATTCACGCTGTTCTGGCAGGTATTGTCGGAGTCTTTTTATTAGCCGTCAGCCTGGTAGGCCACTGGGTTAAGCCTGTGCACCCCTTGCTGCGCCTGGTGGCATTAGCCGCTGGCTTGCTGGCGTTCTGGGTGGGCGCTACATCGTGGATTGTTTTGCTGCTAACGGTGCTCACACTCGTTGCGCTTTATGCCCTGCAACGTCGTAATCATATTGAAACAGCCGTCGCCTAGAGAAGGCCCTTTTATTCGCCGTCGGACCAAGCCGGTTCGGCAAACCTGGCCAATGGCCACATTCAGGAGGTAATTACCGTGAACAATAAAAAGACCCTGAACACCCTGTCTCGAACACTCATAGGCTTGCTAGCAGGTGCTTCCGTAAGCGTTGCATCAGCAGATATTCTCGTTATGGGTGGTAACCCGGCGGGTAGTCTTTTTTACACCCAGGCGCAAGCGCTTGCCGCAACGATCAGTAAGCACACGGGGGATCGGGTAGACGTATTACCACAGCCTGGTACTGTGTTTTTTCCTATGTTTATGACGCAGGAAGCAGACCTGGGTATCGCTAGCCCTGTTGAAGCGAAGCTGGCCTATGACGCTGAAGCACCTTTTGACGGCGCCAATGGAGGCGACGGCTATGACATGAGAACCCTGATGCTGGGTTCCATCAATCGCCTGTCGCTGGTGACTCGGGAAGACGACAACATAGAATCGATCAGTGACTTGGAAGGTCGTCGTGTTGTCGCTGACTACGGTGCTTTTGCAGGGGCCACCAAGACCTCTTTGGCAGCGCTTGCCAATGCGGGGCTGACCACAGACGACATCCGGATTGTGCGTGTTTCAAGTTACCCTGAAGGTGTTCGCGCTGTTATGGAAGGGCGTGCCGATGCAGCTGTAGGGTCAGTTGGTAGCGGCATTTTGCAGGAACTGGATGCATCGTCTGGTGCTCACTTGTTACCGATTGATCCCTCCAAAGAAGCGATGGCTCGTTCACAGGATGTAGGCCCCGCTTTCGTACCGTTCCTGGCCAATGCCGGTCCTGTTGGCATCGACACTGATACACACGTACTGAGTTACGCAACCACTCTTTATGCGCGTCCTGATATGGACGAAGAAGCTATCCTGCGAGTTATGAACGCGCTCTGGGATCATGCCGATGAACTCCCGGGTATCACCCGCACTCTTTCAACCTGGGTTCCGGATGGCTATGCCAGCACCGACGTGGTTATTCCCTATCATGAAGTGGCTATTGAGTTCTTCCGTGAAAAAGGTGTTTGGACCGATGAACTCGAGACGCGGCAGCAAGAGTTGCTGAATAATTGATCTGAAACGCAGTGCATGATCAGCCGCTCCAAAGCGGGTATCTGGAGCGGCTTTTTTTGCCATATGATCGTTACATAAACAAATATTACTAAAATGAAATTAATTCAATTGGGTGGATGAGGAATCAGCCTTTATGACTACCTCAAATCAACTGGTTTTGGCCAGTGTTGCGAATGTTCCAATCGACGATGTTATTGCGATTCGGATCGAAGGACATGACCTTGCTGTCTACAATGTCGATGGAACCTTTTATGTGTCGGATGACCGGTGTAATCACGGTAATGCGAAATTGTCTGAGGGGTTTCTGGATGGCGATGTTATTGAGTGTCCTCTTCATGGTGGCTGTTTCAAAGTAACGAACGGAGAGCCCTGCGCGTCTCCTGTTACCCAGCCTATGAAGATGTATTCGGTTAAAGTTGAGGGTGGGGAAATCATCCTGACTGATCCGAGTGAACTGGACGTTTCCTGATGTCGACGGCAAATCACATCGTGATCATCGGTACAGGCATTGCGGGTGTCTCTGCGGCCCAGGGTGCCAGAGAAGTCGATCCAGAGGTGCGAATTACTCTGATTGGCGAAGACGGCTACCCACCCTACGACCGAACCCACCTGTCAAAGCAGATGCTGAAACCAGAGGCACGGCTTGACGCGTCCAGCCTCATGGAGCCAGAGTGGTTTGATCAGAATAAAATACAGCTCGAATCGAATACCCGTATTGAGAGCATAAATACCGCGGCTCAATCACTTTCTACCAGTGTGGGTGAAACCATCAAGTACGATGCGTTAGTGCTCGCAATGGGCACCCGTGCTCGTAAGCTGCCAGTCTCCCTTGGGCAGGTTGAATCGACCCGAATACACACGCTGAGAACCGCGGAGGACGCCCTGCGCCTTCAGGGTGCATTGGATGATTCAAAGCGCCTTGTCATCGTCGGTGCAGGACTGATCGGGCTGGAAGTGGCCGCCGCTGCCCGGGCCAGAGGCTTGAAGGTTGAGGTTGTTGAAGCAGGCTCACGAATTCTGCAGCGTAGTTGCGACCAATATACCGCCGACCGTATAGCCAGCTTGCATGCTGATCACGGAGTCGAGCTTCACTTGGGGCAATCCATCGAATCAGTCACTGAGTCGGCCCAGGGGTCGGTGAGTTTGGGCTTGAGTGATGGTGCTGCCATTGAAGCAGACCTGATGGTCGTTGGCATTGGCGTAATTCCTAATACAGAACTTGCAGAGGCAGCGGGTGTTGACGTTGACAATGGCGTTGTTGTCGATGGTTTGGGGCGAACAAGTGTTCCCAACGTCTATGCCGCTGGTGATATTGCAAGTTTGCCTGTACCGGGGCGACATGGCCTGACCAGACTCGAAACATGGCGACATGCACAAGATCATGGGCGGTGTGTCGGGATGAATGCTGCTGGTCAGGAAAATGAATACAAAGCCCTCGCCTCGTTTTGGTCAGATCAATATGAACAGCGGATCCAGGGCGTGGGTTTGATTGATGACGAGATAGCCACAACGCTGATACGGCAGTATGAAAGCGGCGCTCACGTCAGCTTCATGTTGGATAAAAATCGTGTGCTAAAGGCCGTACTGGGGATTGATACCGCGAAAGATGTCAATGCCATGGGAAAGCTGGTTGGGCGGGTGATACCAGTTTCAGATCATGAGCTTAAAGATGAGCACCAGCCACTGGTGCCCATCGTCAAGAAATTACTCAAGAAGGTTAGCTAAGGGGATACAGAATATGACCGACATAATTGCGACCTCAGGCGGTATCAAATGGCCTTCGGACAAGGTATCTACGATTCCGTTTCAGGTCTATACGGATGAAAATCAGTACAAAATTGAAAACGAGCGAATCTTCAAGGGTTCAACCTGGAATTATCTTTGCCTTAACGCTGAGTTGCCAGAACCGGGTAGCTTTATTGTCTCAAGGATTGGTGAGACACCAATCGTTATTACTCGCGATGAAGAAGGTCAGTTAAATGGCTTCGTTAATCGATGTGCGCATCGCGGATCCTTGTTGTGTCTGAAGCATAAAGGTAAAGCCGAAAACCTGACCTGCGTTTACCACGCCTGGAGCTATGATCTTAAAGGTAACCTGACAGGGGTTGCCTTTCAACGAGGTGTGAAACGCCAGGGTGGAATGCCCGAGCAGTTTAAGAAAGAAAACCATAACCTTCGGAAAATCCACGTCACCGAATTTTCCGGACTGGTATTTGGTTCCTTCTCGGACGATGCGCCAGATATCGAGACGTATTTGGGCAGCGAAATAGCGGGCCGAATTCGTCGGGTGCTGAATCGACCTGTGCGAATACTGGGGCATAATACTCAGATATTAAACAATAACTGGAAGCTTTATATGGAGAATACGAAAGACAGCTATCATGCCAGTATTCTTCATACTTTTTTCACTACCTTTGAGCTAAACAGGCTCAATCAAAAAGGTGGAATCATCGTGGATGAAAGCGGCGGCAACCATGTCTCCTACTCTATGATCGATCCTAGCCTGTCGAACGATGATTATGGCAATCAGAACATTCGTTCCAGTAAAGATGAATATCGATTGGAAGACCCCAGCCTGCTTGATGGCGTCGATGAATACGGTGATGGCGTTACGCTTCAGATATTGACTGTTTTCCCGGGGCTGGTTTTGCAACAAATTCAAAATGCCATCGCTATACGTCAAATAGTGCCCACTGGAGTCGAGACGACGGAGTTGGTTTGGACCTATCTGGGTTTCCAGGATGATGACGATGCCATGGTAGAACGCCGGCTAAAACAGGCAAACCTTGCTGGCCCCGCCGGATTTATTTCCATGGAAGATGGCGCCGTTGGCAACTTTGTTCAACGCGGTATCAATGGCACTGAAGAGGATACCAGTGTGGTCATGATGGGCGGCGAAACAGCGGAAAACCAAGCTTTCCGAGCAACTGAAACCTCGGTTAGAGGCTTTTGGAAAAAGTATCGAACCTTAATCGAAGGCCAGGTTCCCAATGCCTGAAGCTGAATCCAAGGAGATTCGAATGAACGAACAAACCCGTAACCTCATCGAAAACCTGATGGCTGAGTATGTCTCCTTCATTGACAATGACGAGCTTGAACAATGGCCTGAACTGTTTACTGAAAAGTGCCTGTATAGCGTCACTAACCGTGAAAACCATGCCCAGGGTTACGCGCATGGCGCAATCTGGGCTAACTCCAGGGGCATGCTGAAAGACCGGGTAAGCGCCCTGCGTGAAGCAAACATTTATGAAGAGCAGGTATACCGCCATATTGGTGATGCGGTTCGGCTAATCACCTTAGAAAACGACATCGCAACGGTTCAGTCTAACTTCATGGTGGTACGTACGATGCACACTGGGGAAATCCATCTGTTTGCGACCGGCATGTACCTCGATCGAATTCGGATTCAGGGCGATACCGCATTGTTCGAAGAACGCATCGTCGTATGCGACAGTCAGAAGTTCGATACGCTGCTGGCGATTCCTCTGTGATGAGCGATCAACGTCCTACCATTGCAATGCCCATAGGTGACCCCGCTGGCATCGGGCCAGAGGTCGTGTTGAAGGCTCTCCTGGAAGAGTCACTGTATGGGCAGATGGATCTGATCGTTGTTGGAGAGGTTGAACCACTCAGGCGACATATTGATGCTTGCCAGTTACCAGTATCGATAGACGGTGGCACTATTTCCCTACCCGGTGGCCGAACCGTTCCACTCCATGTAGTTCCAGCGCTAGAGGGCCAGGAGTGGCGGTTTGGGGAGGTAAGTTCCGTTACAGGCTTGGCCTGTTATCGGTATGCCAGTGCTGCGATTGAACTGGCGAAGAGTCAGTCAGTCAATGCCGTTGTTGCGGCACCTCACACGGAGGCCGCTGTCAACGCTGCCGGAATTCATTTTAGAGGCTATCCGGGCCTGGTAGCTGAGTTGACGGGTACCCCGCTGGACAAGACGTTCCTGATGTTAATGTCCCCGATCTATCGGGTGGTGAATGTTACGCTCCATGAACCGTTGAAAGATGCCCTTTTGCGATTGGATGGGCCTTTGATCCTGAACGCCTTGCGAGCGACGAGAGATGCGCTCATTGTCCTTGGCTTGCCAGAGGGACGCATTGGCGTTTGCGGATTAAACCCCCATGCTGGCGAGGGTGGTTTGATGGGAACAGAAGAGGGGCTGTTCATACAATCAGCAATAGATGATGCGGTTGAAGAGGGTATTAACGCCCATGGGCCCTATGGGGCTGATGCGCTGTTTGCCGATCGTGCATTTGATGCCTATCTCGCCATGTACCATGACCAGGGACACATCCCGATTAAAGTTGCCTCGCCAAGACAGGCATCGGCAATCACCATAGGGACGCCTGTTTTGTTTGGCTCAGTCGCCCATGGGAGTGCTCTGGATATTGCCGGGAAAGGCTTGGCGACACCTGCAGCAGTTATTCAGGCACTGAAGAACCTGGCTAATAGTAGCTAAAAAATGTAAGCCATTGATAATTCGAATTGTTTCTTAAGCAGTGAATAATATGTGCTATCCAAGCCGGAGGCCGATATGATCAAACGGGTTCCTTTCGATATGGACGAGGGATGACTTAATCGGGTTTTTAGGTGCTGGCATGGATTAATCTACTTGGTATTGTTTAGTTCATGCAGTAGGATGAATTCTGAAAGTTCAGGCTTCCGTTGGCCACTTATCGAGGTCACCCAGTCAACATGAATCTACGCTCCCTCAAACTTTTCCGGCAAATCGTTCTGACGGGGTCGTTGTCTGAGGCTTCCCGAAATATGTTCTTATCGACATCCGCAGCCAGTCGGTTGTTGACCATTCTGGAGCACGAACTCCATCTGACTCTTTTTAGCCGAGAAAAACGAAGTCTGATACTGACTGAAGAAGGCGATCTTTTTTACCGCCGCATTGCGCACACGCTGGACGGGCTGGAGGAAATTCCGGCCATTTCAAAAGAGATTACCAACCGCAGTTCCAACTGGTTGTCCGTGGTTACCGCTGCGCCATTGGCCAGTACTCTGGTGTCACCCGCCCTGGCGAGTATGCAAAAAGAGCGACCAGGGCTGCAGTGCACTCTTAACGTTGAAACCCGGTTTGATATTGAAAGCAAAGTATCCGCTCGAGGCTATAACCTTGGGCTTATTTCGTTGCCTGTAGAGAATGCAATTCTCGATCTGGACGTCGAGCCATTCCTGAAGAGTCGGGTTGAAGTGATGTTGCCGCGTAATCATCCTTTGGCTGATCGGGAGGTGTTGTCGGTAGCGGATATCGCAGCCGAGCGTTTTGTCGCCTTGAGCCCACGTCAGCGCTGGCGGCAACGCCTGGACGACATTATGGGCCGCAACGGACTGACCGTAAGCGTGCCGATCGAAACCAGCTCTACGATTGTAACCGTGCAAATGGTGCGCGATGGCCTGGGCATTACTTTAACAGACCGGGTCACAACCCGGTTGATGTCAGACGATGCGGCCGTGTTGCGGCCACTGGCTGAGGAGCAGTGGACAACCTATGCGTCGCTTCACCCGGAAGGCCAGCGGGCGCCGCTTTCAGCATCGTTTTTAGAGGCCGTTCGCGCCAACGTGGAGGCCATGCGTGTGGCTGATCCACACGCGGCGGCCAGTCTGGAACTTATCTAGATGAATTGGCAATGGCGTTTGCGGTCGCCCGGCTCAGTCGCGCTGCGTCCCTGGCAATATATTCACTGTCACCCGTGTAGTTGGAAACATTGAGCAGTTCGGTAACCCGTTCGGTCGAAAGATGAGGAGCTATCTCCGGATGGCTCGCCAGGTTAATCGTTATGTCGTCGCCTGGTGCATCTTCTATGACATGGTGAATGATGTCATGTGCCCGGTTACGACCTATGTGCGGTGCGAGCGCCATCATCAAATTTTCCGAAGCCATAGCCGGGCCGGAGAGTTTCAGGTTCTTTGCCATTCGCGCTTTGTTTACAGTAATTTTCTCCAATAAATTTGCGAAACTTGTCGTCAATTCCCAGCCCAGACGGCAGGCATCATCTATGACGCTGGTTAGCAGGTAGTTGGCCGATGCATCGGCTTCGTGGCTTGGACGGCCTGCCTCCATGGCGGGGGCTGCCAGTGCTCTTAACCGTGTGCAATTCGCTATGATTTTAACCACCCGTTTTGGGTTTACTTTGTGCGGCATGGTTGAGCTGCCTACCACGCCCTTGGCCAACTGTTCCGAAATCTCGCCAATCTCCTCTTCCATCAGCGTATAGAGTTCGAGTGCAATGCGCTCAATGCTCATCGCCAGCATGGATATTCCCAGTACGTAATCGACAAAGAGGTCGTTGACGACCCGACTCGGTACTAACAGCTCGCCAAGGTTCAATTCTTTTGCCAGCGCGCTGGACAGTGCACGGCCTTGCTTGCCGTAAGAATGCATGGCGCCGACTGCTCCACCAAAAGGCAGGCAGAACGTACGGGATTCTATTTGAGCCAGCCGTTCATGGGCGCGGCAAAGCTCTTCGATCCAGCCGGCGACCTTGAAACCAAACGTAATGGGCAATGCGTGGCGCCGGTTAGTTCGTCCGGCCATCGGGGTGTCAGCGTGCTCGTCAGCTAGCGTGGCTAGACTCTCGAAGAATCTGCACAGTTGACCCAGTATTTGCTGGTGAGCTTTGCGCATGATCAGCAGGTTACCGGTTTGCATGACGTTCTGGGTAGTTGCACCCCAATGGACATAGTCGCCACTCTTACCGCTACGTTCCACGAGTAATCGGGTGAGCGATAGCACGGGGGCCATGGTCTTTTCAATTGAAGCCTTGAGTGCATCGGTGCCGATGCGATCCAGAAAGGCGTTGGCACTGATGTCTGCAGCCGCCCACGCCGGGATCATGCCGATGTTGGCCTGCGCCCGCGCGAGGGCTGCTTCGACGTCAAGCCAGGACTGCCATACCGCTTCCTGGGAGAATAAGGTTTCGGGGGCTGGGTTGGCTGTTTGGTTGTTCATGAGGTCGCTTCCATTTTCGGCGTTTCCGTCGGTCGGAACTGAGGCGCTGCGTCGAGTAGCGTGCGGGTGTAAGCAATTTTGGGGTTGGCCAACAATTCGGCCGCCGGGCCTTCTTCGACTATTTTTCCGTCGAGCATGACGGCTACTCGTGAGGCGATCTGATGGACGACAGCCATATCATGGGTGATTAGCAAACACGTCAGGCCGAGCTCGGCTTGCAAGTCGACTAACAGGTTCAGAATTTGCGCCTGGACGGAAACATCCAGTGCCGAAGTGGGCTCGTCACATACTAGAATTTCAGGCGAAGTTACCAGGGCTCGTGCAATCGCGACCCGCTGCCGTTGACCACCGGAGAGTTGGGAAGGGTAGGAGTGCATCAGGCGGTCAGGCAGACGCACACGTTCCATCAGTTCCCGGGCTTTCAACTGACGTTCGCGGACTGTTCCAACACCCCGCAACGCGAGTGGCCGCGCAATGATGTCGGCGAGTGTCCGCCGAGGGTTAAGCGAGGAATATGGGTCCTGAAAGATCGGTTGGACCAGGTCAGCACGGCGCAGCCCATCCATGGCTTCCACGGGCTGGCCATCCAGCAGGATCTCTCCTGAGGTTGGTGTATCCAGCCCCAGTAGCAAACGTGAGAGCGTTGTCTTGCCAGAGCCGCTTTCGCCAACCAGTGCCAGGGTTTCGCCGCGTTTAAGCGACAGGCTGACATCGTCAACCGCACGGATTTCATGGCGCGGACCAAAGAGGCCACTTCGAGAATGAAACACCCGGCTGACATGACGTGCTTCCAGTACTACTTCATGAGCCATTTCACGTTTGGGTAGCGGGTCGCTTGGAACAGCCGGAGGTAACTCAGCCAATGTTTTTTCAGTGAGGATACAGAGCCGGTGGTGGTGCTTGTCGCCCTGGCTGGGTGGCCTTTCAGTGGCGCACCGGGGTTCGGCATGGGCGCACCTTGGTGCAAATACGCAGCCTTTGGGTGGCTGCAGCAGTGCAGGCACGGTACCGGGTATGGCGCCCAGGCGTTTCGGTTCTCCACCCATATGGGGTATGGCCGTCAACAAGGCGCGGGTGTACGGATGAGCTGGGGCCGCAAGCACGTCGCCCGAGCGACCGGATTCAACGATTTCGCCACCGTACATGACCGCTACGCGGTCTACGTTCTCGGAGACTACGGCAAGATCATGAGTGATTAGAATCATGCCCATGTTCATTTCCCGGCGCAGGTCGTTGAGCAACGTCATGATCTGCGTCTGGATGGTGGCATCCAGTGCGGTTGTCGGTTCGTCTGCAATCAGTAGCTCGGGCTCCAGCATCAGCGCCATGGCGATCATGACGCGCTGGCGTTGCCCGCCACTCAGTTGATGGGGGTATTGGGCCATACGTGCTTTGGGGCTTGGAATACCCACACGGTCGAGCAGCTCCAGTGCTCTGGTGTTGGCCTGGGCTTTTGTCATTCGACCGATACGTACCGACGCTTCGATCAACTGCCTGCCGATGGTGTATACCGGGTTGAGTGAGGTCATGGGCTCCTGAAAAATCATGCTGAGACGAGGGCCCAGATAGTCTCTGGTGAAGGTTGCCTCTGGTACGTCTCCCAGGTCGGTACCATCAAATTTTAGGGTATCGAATTCTACGTTCGCTACCTTGGGCAGTAAACGCATAAGCGCCATGGCGGTCAGTGATTTGCCGGAGCCACTTTCGCCGACAATGCCCAGAGCTTCGCCCCGGTTGAGTGTCAGTGTGGTATTGCGCACGGCGTGTAATACACCCGACGGTACTTTCAGTCGGATAGACAGGTTATTTATTTCCAGCAGGGGGCTCGTCATTTTAATTTCTCCCTTCCGGTGACGTGATATCGCGCAGGCCGTCACCGAGCAAGTTGGCACCAATGACAAGAATAAACAGACACAGGCCAGGCAGTACCACTAGCCAGGGCCGGTAGAACATGGCTATCTTTCCTTCGGCGATCATCAGACCCCAGGACGGAGTCGGAGGTTGAATGCCTACACCGAGAAACGACAGGCTGGCTTCGGCCAGAATGGCGATGCCCACCTCAAAGGTGAAGATGACAATAATCTGTGGTAGCAGATTGGGTAGGATTTCCTGGCGGATAATCTGACCCGAGGTAGCCCCCGCAGCCCGGTCAGCCGCGACAAAATCAAGATTGCGAATGCGTTGGGTAGCGGCACGGGTGACGACCAGATAGTAAGTCCAGTGCAAAACACCGACGATCCCGATCACGACCCAGACGGATGGCCCGATTATAAACACCAGTGCCATAGCCAGCAGCAAGCCAGGCAAGGCTAATTGTGCGGTAAGTAAAAAGCTTACGCCGTGGTCGACCCAGCCACCGAAATAGCCCGCGACCACGCCGAGAGTGACGCCGATAACGAGACCGATGGAGGCAGCACCCAGACCAATGGTTAATGAGACACGCGTCCCGTATATCAGCCGGGAGAGGTAATCGCGGCCGTTTTGGTCGGTGCCAAGCAAATGCTCCCAACTGCCGCCTTCCACCCAAACCGGGGGCAGCATGCGCGTGCTCAGCGATTGAGCGAAAGGATCGTGCGGTGAGATCAGCGGCGCGGCGATTGCGATAATGGCCAACAGTAATAATATAGCGCCACCAGTGATAAAACCTTTGTGATTCAGAGCCCTGGAGAGCGTCAGTTGTCGCGGTGTCGGGGGAAGGCTCTCGGCGATCTCTTCCGCCAGAAAAGTGATGGTCATGATGATGTTTTCCTTACTGTAGTAGCACAGTCAGTCAATGGGTGCTCAGTCATCGGTCGTTGCTCACCCGATGCGGATTCTAGGATCCAGAGCTGCATTCAGAATGTCGGCCAGCAAATTCATGGCGACAAAAATCAGCGCGAATACAAAGATCAACATTTGCACGGTAGGAATGTCCGAGCCGAGGATGGACTCCAGTGCGAGTCGTCCGAGGCCATTAATTGCAAAGATGCTTTCGGTAATGACCGAGCCACCAAACTTTTGACCCAGTTGCACCGCCAGCACCGAGATAACCGGTAACAAGGCATTGCGTAACGCATGCCGGGTGAGCAATGTGAAACCCCGATACCCTTTTGAGCGGGCGGTGCGGATGTAGTCGCTTTGCATAACGTCTATCAACCCGGTACGGGTCAGTCGCATGACGGCAGGAACTGAGCTTGCGCCAAGCACAAAGGCTGGCAATACGAAGTGGCGCCAGCTGTCATCACCGGAGACCGGAAAAATAGGCAGCATGACGGCAAACAGGATGATCACGATCAACCCTAGCCAGAAATTGGGCACGGCCTGTGCCGAGACGGCCACGGTGAGTGCAAATCGGTCGACCAGGGTATTGGGTCTCAGGGCCGCCCAGGCACCCAGCGGAATGGCAATGATGATGGTGACCATGACAGCGGACAGTGCCAGCGTGATGGTTGCCCCGGCCCGGTCAGAAACCAGTTCGGCGACGGGTTTGTTCCAATAGTAGCTGGTGCCGAAATCACCTTGCAGTACGCTGCCCAGCCAATCCAGATAGCGCACAAAGGCTGGCCGGTTGAGGCCGTAGGTCTCGCGAATTTGTGCCAGCACCTCTGGCGTGGCATCTTCCCCAGCGATGGAATAGGCCGGGTCAGACGCAAAATTCAACAGAAAGAACGTTGCGAGTGACACCGTGAATGCCACGGCCAGTGCCAGAATCCCGCGTTGTAATATATAACGTAGCATTTACGACTCCTTCGAGGGGCAGGCTAAGTGGAGGCGCTTCCGGCGGGTAAGGGGCGGTTAGACGGCGCTCGTCAGACAACCCTTGCTGGTTCGCGATTCCACTATGGGGCAGACGTTTGCCCCTGCTTTTTATAAATTATTCCCAGCTTGCCTGTGGCAGTCGTGGCAGCCCGTCCGGGCTTAGTGGGAAATTCAGTTCTGGCGACACCAGGTAGTTTGCAGAATAAGAAAACATCGGCGCCCAATAGGCCTGATCCGCAATGCGGTTCAATGCATTTTCATAGATCTCAGCTCTTTCTGCCTGATCGGCTGTTTGCTCGGCCGAAAGCACCATCTCGGTCAGTTCGTCATCACCAGACAAGTTTCGATCGGTCTCGTCGGAAAAATGAACCCGGGCGATCGCAGCGGTATCGGCGGTGCCGCCAGAGCCCCAGGTGCCGAAATAGGCGGGGATGTCACGTTCAGCACGAGCCTGGTTCAGGGACGCCAGTTTCACGTAGCGCAAGTCGACATCGATACCAACCGCTTCAAGGTCTGATGAAACCGCTTCAGCGACGGCTTTGTCGCGGTAGGCCCACAGTTCCAGCGGAAAACCATCCGGGTAGCCAGCTTCAGCAAGCAATTCGCGGGCTCTCTGCGGATTGTAAAGGTAAGCCTGAATGTCTGTAGTGCACCCGAACTGAGCTGGATGACAGGGTGTATGAATCCCTTCCGATGAGCCTCCGATCAGATATTCAGCCATCTCGTCCCGGTTAAGCGCATGGTTCACGGCCTGGCGAACCCTGGCGTCGGTCAGCGGGCCATCCGGATCAGTGTAACCGGCTGCATCAAGCACCAGGAAGCCTACTCGCAGATCCGGGCCACTCAGATGTTTCGCCATGGGCGTAGCACCCAGGCTTTCGGCCAGATCGAGAGGAACCTTGAACATCCAGTCGATACCGCCAGACATCAATTCGGCTTGTTGAGTTCCAATATCGGGCAAGTTGCGAACGACGATGTTTTCAATAGCAGGCTGTTCGCCGAAATAGTCGTCAAAACGTTCCAGCACGACTTGTTGCCCCGGTTCGAATGAGACCACCCGATAAGGGCCAGCACCGATCAGATCATCGGCCATGGTGCTCTGATTCACCTCGCCATTTTCAACGTAGGCACCTTCTTTGCGGAGCATCACGCGTTGTGCCATATCCCGCAGCACCAGAGGGTAAACGCTTTTCAGATGGAACCGTACCGAGTATTCGCCAATTTTTTCGGCATTCTTCAGCCAGCGGCTGATGGTGCCTTTGGCCTGGGCATCGCTTTCTTCGGCAATGATCCAGTTGTAGGTGTAGATAACATCGTCTGCAGTTAGCGCCGTACCATCATGAAACATCACGCCTTCACGCAGGGTTACATCCAAGGTTAGATCGTCTACGAAGTTGTAGTCGGTTGCGACGGAGGGGTTGTACTCCTGAGTCTCAGGATCGAGATCAAACAAGGTCGCATCGGTTGCTTGCGCCAGAATGATGTATTCGCGTTTGGTGGTATAGAGATAGTCCAGATTGAGGATTTCTTCGGCAAGGGCTACGCGTAGCGTATCGTCGTCTTTGCTTGCCAGTGCCGGTCCACTTGCCATGAGCGTAAAGCAGCCAAGCGAAGCCAGTGCTGCTGTTTTGAGCATTGAGGTGTTCATGGTCTCTCCATTCTTATAGTTGTTGAATTGAGAATATCACTGAAGCTTGTGCTGTCGTATGCACGCGCTGTCCAGTTGAGATAAACACTACTCGCCAGCGAAAATAAAATAAATTCGAAAGATAAGGATAACTCTTCGAATAATCGGGAAGATTGATGGGTGTTTTCACTCAGAAATTGACAATTGAGTGCCCGGTTAAGGCCAAACCATATCGAATCTCTTCCGGAATCAGCCCGTACAACTTGCCAATACTCCGGTTCAACCTACCCTGATTGGGCTGCATCATCGCTGCTAACTCCTTGCTGTGGATAAGGATGACCCATGGAAGAAGCCAAAACCAAAGCCCGTTCAACCCCTAAGGTGTCACCTATCTGGGGTATGGTCGCGAGCATCCTGTTCGTGGGCGCGGTATTGGGCGTGCTGGTGTACTTTGGTGTGCATGAGCAAGTGGTGGTACTGCTTCGCTGGGTCGAAACTCAGGGGATCTGGGGGCCGGTGATGTTCATCGGTGTGATGGCATTGGTGATGGTGTTTCTGGTGCCTGGCGTGTTGTTCACCACCGGGGCTGGCTTTGTGTTCGGGGTGGTGGAAGGCACTCTTTATGTAGTTGTGGGGTCCACTCTGGGCGCCGCCATTGCGTTTCTGATCGCGCGGTATTTTTTCGGCCGTCGTGCGGCCGACTTTGTTCGTTCGCAGGCCAAACTCAAACTGGTCAGCCAGGAGATGACACCGAATGGTTGGAAGATTGTTTTACTAACACGGCTGATCCCTTTTTTCCCGGGTAAGTTATCGAACTATTTTTTCGGTTTAACCCGGTTCTCATTCCCGGGTTATATCGTGGGGACCCTGATCGGTTTCACCCCGTTTTCCCTGCATAACGTCTACCTTGGTTCGCTGGCGGCCGACATCACCACGCTGGGGGTGCGCAATACCGGGCGCACGCCGCTGGAATGGTCGCTCTATGGAGCCGGGTTTGTGGCAACCCTGGTCGCTGTGGTTTATCTGAATCGACTGGCGCGGCGAGCCCTTGCCCGCTACACCGATACTGACGGTCTGTCGGAGGATGTATCGTGAGATGGATGAATTGGCTCCCCTGGCGCTTCACGGTTCGCTATGTGGCCCGCAAACAGGGGTTTATGGACCCCATTGCGCTGCTTGCCCGACTGCACAGTTTCGCCCAGCCCTCAGAAGTGGACGTACCGATTGAGTTGGTGCGGGCCGGGGTGGTATTCCATGCCCGGGGGCTGATCAACGGCCGGGTGGTGCAGCACAACCTGGATTGGGTTTGGCCGTATTGGATCGAGCGGCAGTTTGATCCGCGCGATTTATCGTTTGTGCCGCGGGCTTTTTCGATCACGCACATTAACCTTACCCACCGTAACTGGACTGCCCTCGGGCATCCGGATTGTGAGGCGTTGCCCATTGTAGACCCGCGGGGTCTGGTGACGCCGTTCTACGACGGTTGGTCGTTGGATGGCTGGATCATGCGCGCGGATGGCACCAGTTTGTTGCCCTGCCGGACGACGGAGGTGAGCCAGGAGCAACAGTTCGAACGCGGTGCGAGTGTGGTCACCGAATCCCGCCATGAAGGTATGAACCTGCGCTCGGAGAGCTGGGTTGAACTGGATGGTGGAAAGCCGGTCTGCCGGATCCGTTTGACCGGCAGTAGCAATAGTGATGCGTCGCTGGTGTTGTCGTTGCGGCCCGCCAACCCGGAAGGGATTGCCTTTATACACGATGTTTCCCTGAGCAGTGACCGGTCCGTCTGGACGATTAACGATGAGCAGCAAGTACACTTCAGTCAGCCAGCCGAGCGCCATCACATATCAGACTACCGCAGTGGCGATGTCTACATTCACCTGCACGACCGGGATGACCAGCACGCTGGGCACTGCAAGGTTGGCATGGTAACCGCGGCGGCCCTGTTCGAGCTGAAAGCGGGCGAGCCACGGGAGCTGACGGCCACCATCGCGTTGCCAACGTATCACACCCCAGAGCTGCACTCCGATGCCTGGGGCCGGCTGCGGGGCCAACAATGTGTGCTGGAGTGTCCGGAACCCCGCTATCAGTTTCTGTACGATGCCGCCGTTACCTCGCTGATTTTGCATTCGCCAAAAGACGTCTACCCCGGGCCCTACACCTATAAACGATTCTGGTTCCGGGATGCGGCCTACATTATTCACGCCCTGTTATGCATCGGCCTGACCGAGCGGGCTGAACGCGCTCTGGATCAGTTTCCGGATCGCCAGACATTAGGGGGGTATTTTCGTTCCCAGGAAGGCGAGTGGGACTCCAACGGGCAAGTGTTATGGATTTTGCAGCGTTATGTCGATCTTACTGGTCGTCCGCTGCATCGGTGGCATTCCCACATCGAAAAAGGCGCCCGCTGGATACTGCACAAGCGCCTGAAGGATGATCTGAAGGGCCCTCATGCCGGCCTGATGCCCGCCGGGTTCAGCGCCGAGCACCTGGGCCCGAACGACTATTATTATTGGGACGATTTCTGGAGCGTTGCGGGTTTGCAGGCCGCGACCCGCCTGATGTCGGAACAAGCCGACAGCCATGCAAGTGACTTCGAAGCCGGTGCCCGGGATTTCGAGCAGGCCATCGAAAGCAGCCTGGCGCATTGCCAGGCCAGGCTGGGCCGTCCGGGTATGCCAGCGGCCCCCTATCGACGCCTCGACGCCGGGGCCATTGGCTCCCTGGCCGTGGGTTACCCACTGCAGTTATGGAAGCCGAATGACCCACGCCTGCTCGATTGTGTTGAGTTCCTGCTGGAGCGCTGTTTCGTCAATGGCGCCTTTTATCAGGACATGATCCATTCGGGCCTGAATGCCTACCTGACGCTGCATGTCGCCCAGGTACTGATGCGGGCGGGTGATGCTCGCTACCTGAATCTGATCGATGCCGTGGCCGATCTGGCATCGCCCACCGGGCAATGGCCGGAGGCCATCCACCCGTTAACCGGGGGCGGCTGCATGGGCGACGGCCATCATGTCTGGGCGTCGGCCGAATGGGTGCTGATGATCCGCAATCTGTTCGTGCGCGAAGAGGGCGATGAACTGCGCCTGTGCGAAGGGGTTCCGCGCCGCTGGCTCGACGCGGGCAAACCCATTCGTTTCGGCCCCGCACCCACGCCCTATGGCGCCATTTCACTGGCCATTCTACCGGAGGACGACAGCCGTTGGCGGCTGGAATGGCGTGGCAACTGGCGCCAGAAATGTCCGCCGATGACGGTTTGCTTGCCGGGCTTTAAAGTCCGGACGCTGTCTCAAGCCGAGGGGTCGATCACACTGATCACCGAGGACTGATATCATGAACATTCTGATCGTAACGAATACCTTTGCTCCGCACGTTGGGGGCGTGGCCCTGCCGGTGGTGGCACTCGGCGCCTCCGGCGTCGTGGTCGATCGCCATACCGGACGACGGCTAGCCAGGGCGGGTGATGCCTAACCGCCATGCTGACCCGTATCGAAATCTGGATTCGCCGCCTGCGTCGTAATCTGAGTCGAAGTGTTTTGCTGGCCCGGTTATTGAGACTCCCTGCATCTCTGGGGTCGCCATCGCGTCCGGGACTGGTCATGATCCAGATAGACGGTTTAAGTCGCCCCGAACTGGAAAAAGCGCTGGAAAAGGGCAAAATGCCGTTTCTAAAACAGTTACTGGGGCGTGAGCATTACCGCTTGCATACTCACTATTCAGGCCTGCCCTCCACCACGCCCGCGGTTCAGGCGGAGCTCTTTTACGGCACGCCCTGTGCGGTGCCGTCCTTTTCCTTCCGCGATCCGGCCAGTGGGCGCATCGTGCGCATGTACGAACCGGCTATTGCCGCCGAGGTGGAAAAAAAACTTGAACACGACGGTGAGGAAGGCTTGCTGAAAGGCGGCAGTGCCTATTCGGATAACTTTACCGGTGGTGCTGGGGAATCCCACTTTTGCCCGTCCTCCATGGGTTGGGGGCCTTCGCTGCGAAAGGCGAACCCCCTGGTGCTGATCGCCTTTTTGCTGACCAACCTTTACAGTTTTCTGCGTGCCGGTGCCTTGTTGGTCGTCGAGACGGTTCTGGCACTGGTCGATTTGGTGCGTGGCCTGGTGCGCGGTTACGATTTTGTAAAAGAATTAAAATTTGTACCCACCCGAGTGGCGATCACCATCCTGTTGCGCGAACTTTGTGTAATCGGCGGCAAAATAGACATCAGCCGGGGGCTGCCGATCATTCACATCAATTTGCTGGGCTACGATGAACAGTCGCACCGGCGTGGCCCGACCTCCCTGTTCGCCCACTGGACACTGAAAGGCATCGATGACGCTATCGCCCGGTTGTGGCGAGCCACTCACCAGGCACCCTGGCGGCATTATGAAGTTTGGGTCTATTCCGATCACGGTCAGGGGGAAATGGCGACCTATGAGGGTGTTATGGGGTACAGCCTGGAAACCGCCGTCAATACGACCTTGACTGCGCTCGATAGCCAGTTGCCAGCCAGTCACCCGGTCTCCCTCAGTGGTGATCAAACGCAGCGGGTTCGATTGCTCGGCGGGCGTCGCATTCAGCGTTTATTCTCGGTGGAGCGCCACGACCCGGGGCAGAATCATGACCGCACTCAGGTCACGGCGTTGGGACCGGTGGGGCACCTTTATTTTTCCTGGTCGATTTCCGATGAGGAACGGACCTTCATAGCCCGCGAGTTGGTCGGCAAGCACGGTATACCGGTGGTGCTGTTGGTGGTTTCGCCCGGACGGGTGCGGGCTTATACCGGGATCGGTGAATTCCGGCTGCCGGAAGATGCGAAACGGCTGTTCGGGGAGAGTCATCCCTTTCTGGACGACCTGGCACCCGATTTGATTCGCCTGTGCGAACATCCCTATTCGGGTGATCTGGTGATCCTGGGGTGGCGACACGGCATCGCCCCCATCACCTTTGCCATTGAAAACGGTAGCCATGCTGGTGCTAGCCCCTGGGAGACCCAGGGTTTCGCACTGCTTCCCATGGATGCCCCACTCCCGGAGCGGTCCCGAACTTACCTGCGCCCGCTGGACCTGCGCCAAGCTGCTTTGTCACATCTCGGCCGGTTGGGTCATCCCTCCCGGAAGCGGCAACGTCGCCCCCGTGCCCGTTCTGAAGACACACTCCGGGTAATGACCTACAACGTGCACAGCTGCATCGGCATGGATGGCAAAGTAGATGTCGCCCGTATCGCCCGGGTTATCGCCCGCAGCCGACCCGATGTCGTGGCATTGCAGGAACTGGACGTTGGACGGGACCGCAGCGAAGGGGTTGACCAGGCGCACCAGATTGCTCGCCTTCTGGAGATGGACGTTCATTTTCATCCGGCCATGCATATTGAGGAGGAACGCTATGGTGATGCTATTTTAACGCACCTGCCGCAGCGGCTGGTCAAAGCAGACCTGCTGCCGGGTCTGGCCAGCCGACCCAACCTCGAGCCACGCGGCGCGCTCTGGGTGGAGGTCGAACTGTACGATCGCAAAGTGCAAATCATCAACACCCATTTGGGCCTTAATGGCCAGGAACGCAAAAACCAGATGGAGGCGCTGCTGGGACTGGACTGGCTGGGCCACCCCTATTGCCGGGCACCGGTGATTCTATGCGGGGATTTCAACGCCGTTCCACTCAGCCCGGTGTGTCGGATCTTGAATAAACGGCTGCGCGATGCCCAGCAAGCCGCCGAAGACCATCGTCCCCGACGAACCTTTCCCGCGCGGCTGCCAGCGGTTCGAATCGATCACATCTATGTGGGAGCGGGACTGACGGCGAGCAGGATCGAGGTACCGGATTCGACCCTGGTGCGGGTCGCATCGGATCACTTGCCGCTGGTAGCAGATTTGAAGCTCACTCCCTAGATAATTAGGGCATACGGATGACCGGTTTTATGACATGCCCTTTATGACTGTCTTCGATGGCCTCGTTGATCTGGCTAAGCGGGTAGTAGGTCAGCAGTCGGTCGAATGGGAAATCGCCCGACAGATGCAACCGCATCAACCGGCCCAACAGCGCTTCGCTGGTGCCACCACCACCGAGAACCCCCTGAATTCGCTTGCCCCACAGCACACCAAATTGCTCGGCACGGAAGGTCTGACTGGCCGGTGCGCCGCCGAGCAACAGGCAAACGCCGAGAGGCCCGATGCAGTCAATCGCCTGTTCAATCAGGCTGATGTTGCCGGTGCAGTCGGCAATGGCATCAACCTGACCGCCAATCAAAGCAAGCAGGTCAGTGCCCTCAGCGAGCCGGGTCTCCGTTGCGCCAAGTTCTTCTGCCAGCGCCAGCCTGCCCGGATGCCGGTCAATGACGATGATATCCCTCCAGCCCTCGACGCGGGCAGCCATCAGGGCACCAAAGCCCACGGCGCCTGCTCCTACTATGGCCAGCCGCTTACGCGGGGTCAGGCTATTGAAAACAGCACCGGCGCCAGTAGCCAGACCGCAAGCCAGGGGTCCGGCTGATTCCAAAACAAAGTCATCCGGAACGGGGATCAGGGCATTGGCCGACACCAGGCTGTGACTGGCCAGAGAAGATTGCCCGAAAAAATGGCCGTTCACAGGCTGATCGGATAGATCCCGGTAGGCCGAGGTATGACCTTGAGACGGTGTCGGCCGCCCACCTGAAAAGGCAAGGGGTTTGAGATCGGCACAATAGCGGGGTTCGCCCAGCGAGCAGGCGTCGCACTGGCCACAAAAGGGCCAGCCGATCAGCACCCGGTCGCCGGCGCGAAAGTGTTCAACGCCGGAGCCGGTCGCCTCAACGATGCCAGCGCCTTCGTGCCCGAGCACCGCTGGCAGTGGCAAGGGCATCTGACCGTGCCGGGCTTTCTCGTCGGTATGGCAGAGGCCACAGGCGACGATGCGCACGATGACTTCACCGGGCCCCGGATCCGCGAGTGTCAATTCAGAGACTGTCAGCGGTGCACCGGCTGTGCGGGCTACCGCCGCCTGAATCTGCCGGCTCACCGGGTCGCTCGCGGCGTCATTGGGTGTTGCTCACCAGAGCGCCGGTGCGGCTAGCCGGCCACAGCAACCAGGCGACCAGCGCCAGGCCCAGCGCGAAGCAGCCCCACAGCAGACTGTCGGCAATGGCGCTGCCCAGAGGCACAACCATGGTCAGCGACAACAACCCGACAAACACTCGCATTGCCATGGGTACCGGCCGACGCAAGTAACCAACCGCAGCAATGGTGATCAGCACGATGCCGAGAATGATGCGCACCAGGGCGGTGACAAAGTCAGCCGTTGTGCCCCCGGCGAACAGCAGCGAGGGCTGCACCACAAAAGCCAGCGGCACCAGGTAGACCCCGGCGCCAATTTTCAGTGAGGCAAAGGCCGTCTGCCAGGGGCTGGTGTTGGCCACACTGGCGGCAGCGAAACTGGCGATGGCAATGGGCGGCGTGATCATCGACAGCATGCCGAAATAAAGCACATAGAGGTGCGCCGCCAGAGGAACGACATCCAGCATCACCAGGGCCGGAGCGGCCAGCGTAGCGAGCAGAATGTAAACCCCGACGGTGGGCATACCCAGCCCCAGAATAATGCTGAGTATCGCCGTGATGACCAGCAGAATGGCCAGGTTGCCGCCTGACAGCGCTAGCATCTGCAGCGTAATGGCAAACGCCACACCGGTCAGGTTGAGAATGCCGATAACCAGACCCGCCGCTCCGGCCAAAACAATAATGTCGGCAATGGCGTCAACCGAGCTGAGCAGGCCACTGAAGGTCTGTCGGATGCGCAGCCAGAGTGTGTTTAACGGCCCGATCATATGCAGTGCAATCAGGGCGCCCGTCGCCATCAGGCCAGCGTATTCGGCCGAGCGGTTTTCCACAAACAATAGATAAATCAGATAGACCGCTGCCAGCAGGTACCGGCCGGGGAAGGCTTGTTTGGGGGCCGGGGTGCCATCGCTGGCGACGTCGCCCAGGTCCAGATCGATGTCTTTGTCGCCCTTAATATTCAGTCGGCGTGCTTCAAAGTCCACCGACAGCAGCACGGCCAGGTAGAACAGGATGGACGGCACTATGGCTGCAATAGCTACCGTCTGGTACTGAATCTCCAGCAATTCCGCCATCAGGAAGGCGGAGGCCCCCATAATAGGCGGCACCAGTTGACCACCGGTTGACGACACGGCTTCGACGGCAGCAGCGACCGGGCGCGAATAACCGGCGCGAACCATGGTCGGAATGGTGACAGACCCTACGGCGACCACATTGGCCACGGCACTGCCCGACACCATACCGAAAGCGCCCGAGCCGATGACCGAAACCTTGGCTGGGCCGCCGGTGTAATGCCCGACCATTTTTGACGCAAAGCGGGAGAACACCGCACTGCCACCAAAGGTGTTGAGCAGAAACCCGAACAGAATAAAGGGCGCCACGACGATGGAGGCGATTGCCAGCACCGTCGACAGCAGCGCATTGGTGTCCAGTGACAGATAAACCGCTACCCGGCTAAAGGAAACGGGGCGTGTCTGGTAGTCCGCCGGCAAATAGGGGCCGATGAATGCAAAGACGACCAGAAACGTGACCAGAATCGGGAGAAAGAGCCCGGTTTTGCGACGGACAGCCTCGAGTATGGCCAGCACCATCACGGTACCGAGCGCGACGGCGGCCGGGGGTGCGGCGGCGACATCCAGTTGCAGGCTGGGAAAGTGTCGGGCTACATAGCCAAACAGCACCAATACCAGCGCGGTAAACGCCAGGTTGAGCCACTGGCCAAGCGGGCCATAGCGGCCACCGGTGCCCAGCAATACACTGGCGGTACCGAGACCGGCCGCCAATGCGAGAAATTGTTCGTTATAGAGATAAAATCCAAAACTGGCGGGCAGGTCCAGAATCCATACAACGACTGACACAAGCAGGAGCGTATTGATCAGGGAGCGAAGGCCGTGGGTGATTCGGTTCATGCCGGTCAGCATTAACAAGATCCTCTGGTGACCTGCCACTCCGGCAGACATGGCCGGAGCAGCAGGTGCAGGCTTAAGTGTGCGGTATGGCCAGCCTGGACAGGCATGGCCTCCCGGGTTCAGCGATTGCTGGCCCATTCGATGACGGCCGGGTGGTACGGGGTCTGGATGCTTGCTTTGTAGATCTGGTCCGGGTTTAGACCACGGAACAGCGGCATGCCGGCAGACAGTGCGTCGATGTTATTGACCATGCCTTCAATCACGGCCTTAACGCGCTCATCAGAGACCGAGGCGTTGGTGACCAGCATGTTGTCGTAGGTCAGAACCGGGGTTGGTTCAGACACACCGGCAAAGTTAGGCAGCGGCGGGGCGGTGGCGATGTAACCTTCCGGGAACACCTCCTGCATACGGGCGACTGAGGCGGCATCGGTATTCATCGGGATGACTCGCAGCGGGATCACTGCATTCACTTCAGCGGTCTTGGCACCGCCTACGGCGAAGAAAAACGCGTCGGCTCGGCCGTTTTGCAGTTGTTCGGCACCGGCGACCACGTTTGGCACCATCACCGGCTGAATATCGCCCGGTGTCAGACCCGCATTAGCCAGCAGGGATTCCATGACCACACTGATTGAACCCATGGCGGAAAAGCCAAAGGTTACGCGTTTGCCCTTAAGGTCATCCAGTGTGTAGATGTCGCTGTCTTCGCGCACAAACATGGCGGTGCGCAACGGGTACATGGCTGCAGCAACGCGCAGGTTCGGTTGTTCACGACCAGCAAAGGTGCCTTCGCCATGGTAAGCCTCATAGACCTCCAGCACGTTGGCAATGCCGAAGTCGAAGTCACCGCTGTTGATCAGTGGCAGGAGGGTGGTTTCACCGGAGTTCGGCTGAACCCGGGCCTGCAGATTCATCTCTTCGTTCATGACTTTGGCCAGTGCAGAGCCGGTGGAGTAGCTGATGGTGCCTTGCGACATGGTACCGACACCGACGGTTTCGGCCTGGGCGGCGCCCAACAGACTGACGCTGGCGATCAGGCCCGCGGCGAGGGCGGAGAAGCGATTTATTGTCATTATGTATACCTCTGGTGGATCGGCTGTAACGCTAAGAATGACGTGCGGCAGCGTTTATTAGTGTTGTGGCTGCAGCAGTGGGTAGCTCCAATGGCTGTACCAGAGTCGGCACAGATCAGGGCATTGCGAATCGAGTATAGAAAGCTGGCTGGTTTATTAAATTGAATTTTAACCGCAATTGATTAACCAAAAGTTAACTTGAAGCGAGATGTCAGTCGCCATCAGGGTGCTGACCATGGTTAACTAAAAGTTAACTAGTTTGTCTTATTTTTCAATTTAATTGAATAATTGTGAGGCCTAGACTGGCTAGCCTAACGATCATTGCGGTTACGCGTGTGCACCATTGCGGTTCCTGACAATGACTCAAGCCTGAACAATAAGACGGACAGAAGAGGCTAATAAACGATGGCTTATGAATCGGCCAGTCCTGAACGACGTGCGTTTTACGACAAACTGGCTCCCCTGAACACGGCACCCTTATGGGAGGTTCTGGGTACCATTGTGCCCCGGGAACCCACGTCCAAAGCCAAAGCCCACCTGTGGCGTTACGATGCTCTGCGTCCGCTGCTGCTGGAAGCCGGCTCACTGTTGACTGCCCGGGAGGCCGAGCGTCGGGTCCTTGTGCTGGAAAACCCGGCCTATGCCGGGCTGTCTAAATCGACATCAACGCTCTATGCCGGTTTGCAGCTGATTTTGCCAGGTGAAACAGCGCCCGCTCACCGGCATACGCCTTCAGCACTGCGTTTTATGATTGAAGGTGAGCAGGGTTTCACCGAAGTCGGGGGCGAGCGCACCACCATGCGTGAGGGTGATTTTGTAATCACGCCGCCCTGGGCCTGGCACGACCATGGTAATGAAGGTGACGGCCCGGTGATCTGGCTCGATGGCCTGGATATCCCCATTCTGCAGTACTTTGAATCGGTTTTTTCAGACCCCTACGAGGAAGAACAGCAGCCCCTGAGCCGTCCCGAAGGCGATTCACTGGCGCGCTATGGCCAGGGATTGCTACCGATGGATGCCATCAGTCCCTATGGCATGTGCTCGCCCATCTTCAATTACCCTTACGACCGCACCCGCGAAGCGTTGGTAAAAAGCGCCCAGGGTGCAGAGCCAGACCCGCATCTAGCAACTACTTTGCGCTACAGCAACCCGATTGACGGTGGCTGGGCGATGCCGGCCATGGCGACCTGGATGACGCATCTGAAACGTGGCCAGTCGACGCAGCCAATGCGCTCGACCGATAGCCAGGTCATGCATGTGGTTGAGGGCAGCGGGTCAGTGACGATCGGCGATCAGACCTTCACCTTTGGCCCGAAAGATGTAGTGGCCCTGCCAGGCTGGCAACGACGCAGCCTGCAGGCCAGTGACGATTGTTTTTTGTTCTTCTTTTCCGACCGAGCCGTGCACGAAAAACTCGGGTTTTACCGTGAACAACGCTTTTCGGCCTAGTGCCCAGCCCTAATCAAGGAAATCACTATGCGTATATGCCGCTTTAACGACAATCAACTGGGACTGGCCATCGGCGACGAGATTGCCGATGTCACCCCGGTTCTGGACCAACTGCCGGCGTTTCGCTGGCCTCTGCCGCGTCACGACGTACTGATCGACGCGCTGCCCCAATTGCGCCCCGCCCTGCTGGCTGCGGCCGAAAAAGCACCGCGTTTCAAGATCGCTGACGTTCGTTTGCTCAGCCCGGTTGCTAACCCGGGGAAACTGATCGCCGCACCCGTTAACTACATGGCCCATGTGGAAGAATCGCAGCAGGATGCAGGCATAAACTTTGGCTCAGATGTGACCTTTATTGACCGCTATGCGCTCTTTCTGAAAGCGACCAGTTCGCTGGTCGGCGCAGGGGAAGGCGTTGAGATTCATCACGATGACGGCCGCCGTACCGACCATGAGGTTGAACTGGCGCTGGTTATCGGTAAAACCGCACGCAAGGTGTCTGAAGCGGAAGCCCTCGACTATGTAGCGGGTTACACCATTGGACTCGATATCACCATTCGTGGCACCGAAGACCGCAGCTATCGCAAGTCGCTCGATACCTTCAGCGTGCTGGGCCCCTGGCTGGTCACCCCCGACGAACTGGGCTCGCCGGATGCACTGGGGCTGACCATTCAGGTCAATGGCGAGCCGCGCCAGAATGCCAACACCCGGGATCTGATCTGGGGCGTAGCCAAGCTGATCTCGGTTGCCTCCCATGCCTACACCCTGCATCCGGGTGACGTCATCTTTACCGGAACACCAGAAGGGGTCGCGCCGATTCAGCGCGGTGATGTAATGCACGCCGAGATCGAGAACATCGGCGCCATGGACGTTCAGGTCAGATAGAGGACACAGCATGATGCAGGCAAATCACTGGATAGGCGGTCGCTGGCTCGATAACGGCGATGCGCTGGGGCAGACACTGAACCCGGCCGACAACACCCCGGTGGGGTACTACGCCCTGGGCAGCCAGGCATTGACCGATCAGGCGATTGACGTTGCCTGGTCGGTGTTTGAGGCGGGGCAGTGGTCGACCAAGCCGCGTCTGCGGGCCCAGGTGCTGCTCGACTACGCGGACCAGCTTGTCCAGCACCAGAACGAACTGACCGACATTATTGTGCAGGAGTCGGGCAAGTTGCACAGCGAAGCACAGGGCGAGGTGCTGGGTTGCATCAGCGAATGCCGTTACTACGCGGGCCTGGCGCGCACCATTATGGGCCGCAGCACTGAGCTCGATACCGGGCAATGGGTTAGTTTCACCCGTGAAGCGGCCGGTGTAGTTGCTATCATCGTACCCTGGAATGCCCCGGCGACCCTGTTAATCCGCAGCCTGGCGCCAGCGCTGGCGGCTGGTTGCACGGTGGTGGTCAAGCCCGCGCCGCAAACCGCCAACGTCAACCGGGTGATGATGGAGTGCCTGGCAGCGGTGACCGCTTTACCCGCCGGTGTCGTCAACTCGGTCAACGAGAACGGCATCGAAGTCGGGCAGCGCCTGAGTGTGCATCCGGACGTGGATGTTATTTCCTTTACCGGTGCCAGCAGTACGGGTGCGGCCATTATGGCTTCTGCCGCCGGTACCCTGAAGCGGCTGTCACTTGAGCTGGGCGGCAAGGCTCCCACACTGGTAGCGAGCGATGCCAATCTCGATATCGCCATTCCGCAGATCGCCCGTCACGCCACAATCATTGCTGGCCAGATGTGCACCGCGATTACCCGCGTCATTGTCGACCCATCCCGTTTTGAAGAAACCGCCACACGGCTCAGAGACGCGCTGGCAGCGGTCAGAACCGGGCGCGGTGACGACCCGCAGTCGACCATGGGCGCTTTGATCGACCGGCGCAGCCGGGACCGCCTGCTGGGCAGTCTGGATGTCGCCCGGCGTGACGGCGAGATCTGGCTGCAGGGCCAGACCTTCGATTCCGGCCCCCTGGCCAAAGGCAATTTCCTGACCCCGACCCTGATGCAGATTCAGGACGTGAAGCACGAACTGATACAGGAAGAGCTGTTTGGCCCGGTACTGAACATCGAATGCGCGACCGATGAAGCCGACATGCTGGCTCGGGCCAATGCGACCCGCTACGGCCTGGCTGCCAGTGTCTGGACCGAGAGCGTGCGTCGTGCGCAGCACTGGACACGGGGCATTCGTTCCGGTTCGGTCTGGGTGAATGCTCACAATCGCCTGGCGGCCGAGACCGAGACGGGTGGCTTCAAGCACTCCGGTCTGGGCCGGCTGCACGGCATGCAGGGGCTGGATGATTTTCTGGAAACCAAAACCGTTTATTTCGCCGAGGACTGAGGTCCCGTTGCTATCCGGGTACATCAATGTACCAGGCATCGCCTGCCCCGGAAGCCCCATTCAAGGTGCCGCCAAGGTGCGGCACAGGAGACAATGTTATGACAGCCAATCATTCCGAGGGGATTAAAACCGTCCTGATCGCTGGCGGCGGCATAGGTGGCCTGACGGCCGCTGCCTGCCTGTTGCAAGCCGGTGTCGATGTTCAGGTGTTTGAGCAAGCAGCTACCCTCGGCGAGGTAGGTGCTGGCATTCAGGTCAGCGCCAACGCCAGCCGGGTGTATCGTGAGATTGGTGTGCTCGATGAACTCAAGGCACTGGGGTTTCAGCCAGACCAGTACCGCTTTCGGGTGTTTGACGAAGGTGATGTTCTGCAGAATATCCCGCTCGGCGACACCTACGTGGAACGTCACG
>NZ_JBBECH010000076.1:0-15000 GCF_040881935.1 Saccharospirillum sp.
ATGGAATATCGAGTTAAATGCTCAGTGAGAGCATGGGGTTAATGGATCGCTTACGTACCTGGCCTATACCGGTTATGAATTTTTTGCCCTGGTATCAGGTAGGCAGTCCGTAAATTCTCTTTGAATCCGTGGCATTTTGCCACGCTGCTCACCACCGCCATGCAGTATGACCAACAGCATACCCACCATTACCGAAACACCATTGGATATACGGACCATCTGCTCGAGTAAAGGAAGTGGATAACCTTTGCTGTGGCGATGGATTGCATGAATGCCGCCGTGGATGAACGAACTAAGGGGCTTCCAAGAGTACTCCTTGAATTCTAGCAGCATATCCACTGGCTCCTGCGGAGCTTTTCCCTGTAGTTTTTCAAGCATTTCGCTGAGCATTGGAAGCCTATTCGCTCTATGAGCCGCCTCACGTGTCAGCTCTTTAGTTAGCTTTGAAACAGCAATGTCAGACGCCGCGTAAAGGAGCCACATTGCCCGGACCAGAGCTTCATACTGAAGTCGGACAAGTCCTGTAGCTGAGGTTAAATTTCCCGCAGAAATTAGTATTTTTGCACTTTCAGCATGCTCGAAAGTAATACTACACATGACCCTGCTCGCCATGATTCTCTCCGAATCATCGAGAGGAGGGAGCGTTAGAAACTTCAAGAGTTTTCTTTCAAGATCGGCAGATCGCGACAAGATATAGTTTATCAATGGTGTCTCTACTCATAACGCCGCTCAACACGCGCGGCTAAGGAATGAAAGCGAAGCCGCTATGTAGTAGACGTCGCCGTGACCGGCCTTGTTAGACTTGCCGAATTCATATACTAAGCTTTCTCATCTTGGCCGACCTCCCGCTTCAGTTTTTCAAGAGTTAGCCGGGCGATCTCATCTTGGATTGGCTGCACCTCAGTATGCCATTTCTTGAACCCGTACCACATCATTATAAGCCCTAGTCCAATTACCACGCCTAGGCTGTATGAAAAGAACTTCTTATCGCTCTTGGCTATTTCTAGCTTTTTATCCAGGACTTGAAAACGCGTTTCTTGTAATACTGATCGCACTGGATCCGCTCTAAGGGTTTCGTATTCAACTGCGATCGCGAACGCCAAATCATTGGTTGTTTTATTTAAATAGATCGTCGTGCCAGCACCAAATACTGCCAACAATAAACCGAACAAAGCATAAAACTTATAGATGTTGTCCGTTGGTAGGGGAATACGGCTTTCCATCAAGGGTTCCTATATTTCAAACGGCGCCTAACGCCTCAGCCAGCCACCGCGTCTTTTGTGGTCGGCTGTACTGACTGGTTAGGCTTTGTATCTATAACAGTGATTTTCTCTGCTTCTTCGAGAATCTTTGAGACCTCTTTCTGGCTATAGCCCTCAGCCTCCAAGATAACTACCTTCTTTTCAGTAGTTTGAATCATGACTTTTCTTGATGCTCTGGCTTTGAGCCACTGAACTATAACCGTAGCAAGAGAAACGAACACAGATGCTTCTCCGAGCGCCAAAATAATTTCTGCTGTACCACCAGAAGAATAAATTCCCGGTTTTGGAATATTGATTTTGTAAGTGATATCAGCAGATTCAAGGTCATCCAGAAATGAGTCCTTACTATCTTTGAAATACTCAAGCATTAAGATCATTTCGATTTATTTCCTGTAAGTGGGCCTAAGAGTTTCTTCACATCAGAAAATGCACATGACCCAGGACCTATACGAACATTGATTTTCAGAAAAACTCTCTAGAAACCTTATCACAGAGCCTTAAACCCAACCCAATCAAACATCACCCCGCAAAAGCCAACAAACGCATCCTCTTTCAGCCATCCAGAAATAGCCCAACACATTTGTCACAAATCCACAGCGACATCCAAAATATGCTGCACTTTCTCCACCTCATATTGGCTTGCCACGTCACTTCCCGCGGTATCAACAGCAAGTACACATATAACCAAGTCAATCAGAAAGGGGCGGGTAACTGGAATCAACAACAAATCACTGGATATAAATCGACCAAACTAGCTACCGCCCGGCCGGTTACAGGGCACACCAAAGCAAAACAAGTTGTGTTTTCACCATGTCACTCTGTGACGAAGTTGGCAAGTATTTATTTCGCAGAGGTGTCGGATGTGTCCGCCTTACCCTGGTGAGGGCAAAGCCCTCACTCCACCTGGCTACTCAACTTCCACTCTGTCCCTTCAATCGCCAACTCCAGCTTATCACCAGATTTCAGCTTACCCACACCATCCGGTGTACCCGTTAGCACCACATCACCGGGCTCTAGCCGGAAGTCTTTTACGATTTCTGCCAGCAGGTCGGGGATGCTGAACAGCATGTTCTCTACCCGGCCGTGTTGCTGGGGTTTGCCGTTCAGTTCCAGGGTGTAGCCCCAATCGCTTAGGTTTTCTGGCATTTGGTTTACGGGTAGCCAGGGGCCGAGTGGTAGGGAGTCGTCGAAGGCTTTGGCGCGTTCCCAGGGGTGGCCTTTTTTCTTGAGCTCGTCTTGCTGGGTGCGGTCGGTCAGGTCCAGCGCGAGGGTGACGGCGGTTACCGCCGACATGGGGCTTTCGGAATGGTCGGCGGAGAGTTGCGCGCCTATCAGCAGGGCCAGTTCGGTTTCGAAATGCAGGTCGGGGCGCGGCAGGCTGATGTGGTCGCCGATGGTTACGCAGGCGCTGGCCGGTTTAATGAACAGTAGCGGCGCTTCGGGTACGGCGTTGCCCAGTTCCCGGGCGTGTTCGGCGTAGTTGCGGCCGACGCAGACGGCCTTGCCCATGGGCAATAAGATCGATTCGCCGGAAACCCACTGGTGTTGATACATAGAGACTGCTCCCGTTTACCGGTTAATGTTGGTCTCTACTTTAGCGGGAAATTCCGCCGGTTACTAACTCTGCACACTACCGGCTGGTTGTCTCAACGCCCGCCGCGGCGAACCGGTTACGCAGTTGCACCTGGGTATCGACTTCAGAATGGGCAATGCCGAGCAGTAGCCACATGGTGCCGGATGAGCTTTCACGGGTTCGGACGACCCGGAGTTCTTCGTTCAGCCAGGTTAAGATGACCCGTTTTGCTTCGGTCTCTTGGTCGTCGTTAACGTCGCCAAACCAGGTGACGAACCACTCGAGTGCCATAGCGTGTTGAACTTCCAGACGGGCACGTTCGATACTGACGTCGGTTTCAACATCGGCTGAGGCGGGAGCGGAGGTTAAACGGGTAATGGGGTAGCCCTCAATCTGCTGGTGACAAATGAAGGAAGGGGCCGGTGTTCGGGTGGTGTCGGGGAAGGTGCAGCTGGTCAGTTCCTGTTGCATGCCACGGGATATACAGGCAGACAGGCCGACTGCCAGCATAAGAACAAGACTGGTTTTTCCCAAAAACCGAGCACAGTTTACGCGATAGCCTTGAACAGACACGTCGTTGGAACTCCCTTTTATAGACAAAGCAGATAACAAAAAACCCGACGCATCGGGTTTATGTCGTTCTGCCAGTATGCCAGTTGGGAGGTGAAACGCCAGTGGATGGTTTGGTTACCAGCCAGAATACGCGCAGGATACCGGGCATGCCGATCCGGGGTCGGCGTGGATCCATCCATGGAGCCTAGGCTGCAACATCCATGTTGCAGACTACCCCGGATCGGCACACCCGGCACCCAGCGCTTGGTTTCGTGGTTGATCCGAGTTTCGAATATTTTCTAGAACAATATGCGGGCGCGCATTGTTCCTTTTACTTCTTTCACTTTATCGAGTGCTTTCAGCGAGCACTCCTGAGCTACATCGATCACCACGTAGCCAATCTTGTCCCGTGTTTGCAGGTACTGGCCGATGATGTTGATGTCGTTCTCGGAGAAGATGCGGTTAATTTCGGACATGACACCGGGGATGTTCTGGTGGATGTGCAAAATACGGTGCGCGCTCGGGTGTGCAGGCAGTGCCACTTCCGGGAAGTTGACGGCAGAGGTTGAGGTGCCGTTGTCTGAATAGAGTGCCAGTTTTTCGGCCACTTCGATGCCGATGTTGAACTGGGCTTCCTGAGTCGAACCGCCGACGTGAGGGGTGAGGATGACGTTGTCGAATTCGCGCAATGGCGATATGAACTCGTCGTCGTTGCTGCGCGGCTCGACCGGGAAGACGTCGATGGCGGCGCCGAGGAGTTTCTTCTCGGTCAGCACGGCTGCCAGGGCGTCGATGTCGACCACGGTGCCGCGGGCGGCGTTGATAAATACCGAGCCTGGCTTCATGCGGGCGAATTGTTCGGGGCCCATCATCCACTTGGTGGAGGCGGTTTCGGGTACGTGCAGGGTCACTACATCGCTGGTTTCGAGCAGTTCGTTCATCGAGCCAACCTGGTTGGCGTTACCCAGCGGCAATTTGGTGATGATGTCGTAGAACTGGACGTTCATGCCCAGGCCTTCGGCCAACACGCCCAACTGGGTGCCGATGCTGCCATAGCCGACGATGCCGAGTTTTTTGCCGCGGATTTCGTAGCTGTCGGCGGCGCTTTTCAGCCAGCCACCGCGGTGGCTGGCGGCGTTCTTTTCGGGAATGCCACGCAGCAGCAGGATGGCCTCGGCCAGTACCAGTTCGGCTACGGAGCGGGTGTTGGAGAAGGGTGCGTTGAAGACGGCGACGCCATTCAGGGCGGCAGCGTTCAGATCGACCTGGTTGGTACCAATGCAGAAGCAGCCAACGGCGACCAGTTTGTCGGCAGCTTCGAAGACGTCGGCGGTAAGCTGGGTGCGGGAACGAATACCAATAAAGTGGGCGTCTTTGACCTTTTCGATCAGTTCGGCTTCGGGCAGCGAACCCTTGTGGTATTCGATGTTGGTGTATCCGGCTTTGGTGAGGGTATCCAGCGCGCTTTGGTGCACACCTTCCAGTAACAGGATGCGAATCTTGCTTTTATCCAGCGAATTTTTGCTCATGCTCAGACTCTTGGTACCAATGAAATGGGTGGCGCGCGCATGATACCACAGCGTTTCCGCCAGACGAGGCGCCATTTATGCAATGAACTGTTCTACCCTGGGCAAAACTGGGCTCTATGGCATGGGTTGCTATTTTGCTACCGCGTTGAAGTCTACTCGAGGCAATGGTTCGCGAGCGCCACCCTTTATGGTCCTGGAGGGACGCTGCAAGTACGTCCGTGTAAGTTCGGCGGTCCACCCAACCTCCCAGGCGGCTATACATGAAGCCGATAAAGTAAACGCCAGGCTAATCACCCTATGTGACCAGCGAAGTATCCCGTGGGTTGCGGGGAGCATACCGGGCCGGTAGCTGGTCGATGTGGTCGAAGGTTCTGGGGTCTTTGTAGGGGAGTTTCATGAAGCCGCGCAGGCCCAGGCCCTGGATGTCTTTTACGGCGGCCAGCATTCGGTTTAGGTGGTTGCGGAATTTGTCTTCCTGGCTGGCGTCGAGCAGGCGGTAGTAGTTGTGGATTTTGAGGTTGCGGGGGAGTACCTCGAAGATGATGCAGCCGGTGTGGTGAATGCGGTCTAGGGCTTCGATCTCGTCCATGATCGAGGGTGGTAGGGTCAGGTATTCGTCGGGGTCGCGGCCGTCTTCGAAGTAGGAGTGCATGCGTTCTGTGTCTTCGCCTTTTGGGGCTGGGGTGATCAGATAGGGAATGCGCAGGCTTTTTGGGGGGATGAAGGCATCGGCCTCAAAGCGGCGGTCTAGGTGTAGGGTGTCGCGGGCGTTGTACATGACCGCCTTGAAGGTGCCCTGGCGGTACACGCCGCGCGCTAGGTTGACCATGTTGTTGACCGACTGGTGGAAAGAGCGGCGCAGTTCTGGGTTGTGCAGGCTGAAGGCGGATTCGATGCGTACGCCGTCGGCATGCCATTTTACCGCCAGGCCGCCGACGATGGGGTAGCGGCCGAGCCGGCTGACGGCGGCGACGAAGGCTTTTTCGGTTTCGCCCATACCTTGCAGGTAGTTTTTGTAATATTTGTCGAGTTGTTCGTCTTCGACGTCCATCAGGGTGTCGTCGGGGTTTTCCTGGCGCAGGAAGGATTTGCGCGAGCTATAGACGGCGGTGTCGACTTCGCGGTGGCGCTCGCTGACCCAGACCGGAATCATCGGTGCGAGGTCGTCGGCTGGAGAGATGGCAACGATGTGTCGCATCCGGCTCATGTGGCCGAGGAAGTAGTTGCCGGCTTGTTGGCGCTGGCCGGTGTCGTCGTCGAGCATGCTTGCCAGTACCCGGGCGAATTCGATGGGTAGGCCGAGTGCTTGCGGGGTGATGACCTTGCGTCCGAAGCGGCAACCCTGACCTGAAGCCAGCGCATAAAGTGTGGCGGCGGTGCCCTGTTCGTCGAATCGGGGGGATGAGAGGCCGCCATTCAGTTGTTCGTCGCCAATGAAGTAAACATCGCCGAGTTTGGCGTTGGTGTGTTGCAGATCGGACGACATTAAGTCCATGACGCTGTTGGAGATGAACTGGTGGTCGGCGTCGAGCTGGGAGAAAACCGAGGAGCCCCAGTCGATTAATTGCACCTGTTCGGACGCCGGATCGAAGACGAGGTTGCTGGGTTTTATGTCGCCATGGACGATGGGTCGCCACTGGCCCTGGGCGTCGGTTCGGGTGCGTAAATAGTGCAGCAGGTCGGCGAGTTGGGCGGCGAGGTTGAGGATCAGTTGCGGTGACAGTCGGCCTGCTTTTAGGCCGTAGTCGTCGAGATCGAGCCCCGGTGCCCGGGTCATCACCAGGATGGCCTGCTTGCCGACGCGGACGAAGTCTTTGACCTGGGGGATCTGCGGGTGATCGAGCAGCGATTGCAGGTCGCTTTCTTCTTCGAGCCGGTCTTGCACATGCTGGGGCAGGTTAATTCGTGAGAATTTGAACACCAGGTCTACGCCGGTGCGGGTTTTGCCCGCAAATACGAAGCCGAAGGCGCCCTTGCCGATCAGTTCGATGTCCTGATACCCGAGCCGTTCAAGCTGACGCATACAGAGCTTGATCCAGGCTTTGAGCTTGGCGGCGTCCTGATGCGAGAGCAGGTAGATGCTTTGCTCTTCAGGGATGTAAAAGTGCTTGAGGCTGTGCTCCACCGGCGGGCTCCTGTTCTGAGCCTGCAGTTTGGCTAATCATGGCTTGAGTTTCCAGCGTCGTGGTCGTGCCATGAGTCAGAAATTCGCGTGGGTAATTTGGTTCGGTGGTTGTTTTGACTGTGGTGGCAGTCGGACTGCCGGGCACCTCTACTGGGGGCACGCTGTAAATACATCCATGTAAGCTCGGAGACAACATCCATGTTGTCTAACGGCCCCCAGTAGAGGCACCCGGCAGTCCTTCGATCATCTGTGGTTAAATTGGCGCGATTTTCTGACCCATGACACTAGCTCTGGTGGCGAACTCGTTCGTAAACACAGAGGTTTACTGCCGAGGCTAGGTTTAACGATTCGATGAGACCGGAGCCTGGAATGGTAAAAGCGGTGGGGTTTAGGTTGGCCAGGGCTTCATGTGGAATGCCCCGCGCTTCGTTGCCAAAAACGTAGCATTCGATGTTCTGGAAACCGGGTTCGGTTAGGGGTTGGCCGCTCATGTCGAGACTACCAATGTGGTCGAACCGACCTGCCAGATTCTCCAGAGGAACATCCAACTCCATCGAAACATGAAAAATCGCGCCCATACTGGCGCGCACGACTTTCGGGTTGTAGGGGTCGACGCTGCCGGGGCTGAGCAGGCAGCGGAAGCCGCTGAACCAGGCCAGGGTGCGCAGGATGGTGCCGAGGTTGCCCGGGTCTTGAATTTCGTGGAGGTAGATGGCTATGTCGGCTGCTTTTTGAGGGGCTTGGTTGGCCGATTCTGGTGACGGTGATGCTGGGGGTATGGGTACAACGGCGACGATGCCCTGGGGGGTCTTGGTGTCGCTGATCTGCGCCATTTTTTTACTGCTGATCAGTTGCGTTTTCAGCGGGCTTTGCCAGTCGGCGTAGGTCTCGGTGACCAGCAATTCGGCCTGGCGCAATGCCGGTTGATGTTCGGCGGCGCGTTGCAGTTCGAGCACGAGATGTTCGCCTTCGACCAAATAGTGGCCAAACTGGCTGCGGTATTTTTTCTGGTGCAGTTTTTTGATGTCATCGAGTTTCACGCCGTCGCCTCGGTTTCAATACCCGCGTCGGCCAGCATGGCCAGCGCCAGGGCTTCGGCGACTTTGATGCCGTCGACCCCGGCCGAAAGAATGCCGCCAGCATAGCCTGCACCCTCGCCTGCCGGGTAGAGGCCACGGGTGTTGATGCTTTGCAGGCTGGCGTTGTCGCGTTTGATGCGGATCGGTGAAGACGTGCGAGTTTCAATGCCGGTTAGGATGGCGTCGTTGCGGTCGAAGCCGCGGATTTGTTTGCCAAAAGCAGGCAGGGCTTCGCGGATGGCGTCGATGGCGTACGCCGGTAGCGAGGGGGCCAGGTCGCCGAGTTTGATGCCTGGCTGGTAAGAAGGTTCAACCTCGCCCAGTGCTGTCGAAGGTTCACTGCGAATAAAATCGCCAACCAGTTGTGCCGGTGCGCAGTAGTCTTGCCCGCCGAGTTCGTAGGCTTTGGATTCAAGTTGCTCCTGGAGTTCCACGCCAGCAAGCGGGCTTCCGGGAAAATCCTGTTCTGGGCTGATGCCGACGACGATGCCTGAGTTGGCGTTGCGCTCGTTGCGGGAATACTGGCTCATGCCGTTGGTGACGACCCGGCCCGGTTCGGAGGTTGCCGCGACTACCATGCCGCCTGGGCACATGCAGAAGCTGTAAACGGCGCGGCCGTTTTTGGCGTGGTGCACGAGTTTGTAGTCAGCCGCGCCGAGTTCGGGGTGGCCAGCGTATTTGCCGAGGCGGGCTCTGTCGATCAGCGATTGCGGGTGTTCGATGCGAAAGCCGATGGCGAAGGGTTTGGCTTCGACGTACACGCCTTGTTGGTGCAGCATGCGGAAGGTGTCGCGGGCGCTGTGGCCGAGGGCCAGAATGACGTAGCGGCTGACGATGTATTCACCGTTTTCGAGGGTGACGCCGTTTACCCGGCCATCACTCAGTGTCACTTCGGTGACTTTACTTTCGAAGCGGATTTCACCACCCAGGGCAATGATCTCTTCACGCATTTTAGCGACTACGCCGGTCAGCCGGAAGGTGCCGATGTGGGGTTTGCTGACGAACAAAATTTCTTCCGGTGCCCCGGCCCGCACGAATTCGTGCATGACTTTGCGGCCGTAGAATTTCGGGTCTTTGATCTGACTGTACAATTTGCCATCGGAAAACAAGCCAGCCCCACCCTCGCCAAACTGGACGTTCGATTCCGGGGAGAGTTCATGTTTGCGCCACAAGGCCCAGGTGTCTTTGGTGCGACGGCGGACGTCTTTGCCGCGTTCGAGCACGATGGGTTTGAAGCCCATTTGCGCCAGAATCAGGGCGGCAAACAGGCCGCAGGGGCCAAAACCGATGACGACGGGGCGTTCGGTGATGCTGGCGGGTGCCTCGGCGACCGGGTAGTAGGCGGTATCCGGCGCGGGGCGAACGTGGTGGTCGTCGGCAAAGCGCTGGAGCACGGCCGCTTCGTTGCTGACCGCGAGATCAATAATGTAGACGAATTTGATCTCCGAGTTCTTTTTGCGCGCATCGTAGCTGCGCTTGAACACGGTGAAGGATTGCAAGTCGGCATCGGCGATCTTCAGCCGGGCAACAATGGCCGGGCGCAGGGCTTCGGGCGGGTGATCGAGCGGTAAGGCAAGTTCATTGAGGCGAATCATTCTTAGTCCTGGTCGGTGACTCCGACATGGTGGCTGTGGTCGATGCTTGGTGGCTGTGGTCCGTGTCGGCCACCGGTGAGGCCTCTGCGGGGTCGGCGTGAACCCATCCATGGGGCCTAGACCGCAACGTCCTGTTGCGGACTTCCCCGCAGAGGCCTCACCGGCAGCCGACACTCGCATTGTGGTAGCTTCGACTATTAGGACTGCCAGAGAAACTCACGAACGCGCCACTTGCGTGCCGAATGGGCGGGAATTATACGCACGGGACGGGGCTGTGTCAGTGTTGTGGTTTTACGCCCTGCCCGGCCACAGCGTACAATGGCGTCTTATTTGATGAATCAGCACGGTTAATTGGCTATGGCCCGATCCAAAAGCAGCAGTCGCTGGCTCGAAGAGCATGTGAACGACCCTTTCGTGAAGCAGGCGCAGATAGACGGTTACCGTTCGCGCGCGAGTTATAAACTGCTGGAAATCAACACCAAGGACAAACTGATTCACCCTAATATGCTGGTGATGGACCTGGGCTCGGCGCCCGGCGGCTGGTCGCAGGTGTCGGCCAAGCTGGTGGGTCACAAGGGCCGTGTCATCGCTTCGGACATTCTGCCGATGGATTCCATTGCGGGCGTTGAGTTTATTCAGGGCGATTTCACCGAGGAAGCGGTGTTCGATGAGATTATGGCCACACTCAATGGCAGCCAGGCTGATGTGGTCATTTCCGACATGGCACCCAACATCAGCGGTGTCGACGTGGCCGACCAGGCGTCTTCGATGTATCTGGTGGAGCTGGCGCTGGATATGGCGCTGCAGATTTTGAAGCCCAAGGGCAGTTTTGTGGCAAAGGTATTTCACGGCGAAGGCTATGATGAATATGTAAAAGACCTGCGAACATCGTTCGATAAAGTCGTCATTCGCAAACCCGATTCATCACGTGCCCGTTCGCGGGAAGTCTATGTGGTTGGCAAGGGCTTTAAGGGATAAGAGAAACAGTCTCGATATTCATCGAGACTGTTTGGGTGGTTGGCTGCCGGTCGGACTGCCGGGTACGCTCCTTGGAGGCACGCCGTAAACCCCTCCCTGGGGGCTCGGAGACCGCATCCATGCGGTCTAACGGCCTCCAATGAGCATACCCGGCAGCCCTCCGCTACTCCGCGCCACAATTTACAGTTCTATCTCCTCAGTCTTTTTGGAAAACACAGGCGCCTGTTGCGGCCTTTCCAAAGCACAACCTTTTCAATACTCTAGCGACACTCAAATTACTCAAGTTGCAGAGTTGGCAACCAGCTAAGTGCCAGGTGCCGGGTGCGCCTATTCGGGGAAGTCCGCAACATGGATGTTGCGGTCTAGGCCCCAGGGACGGGTTTACGCCGACCCCGAATAGGCGCACCCGGTGCCTGGCACGTACTCCAGGCAACAAACTGAAACGAACCCAAAAGGTGAACCGGTGGCTCAATACGTTTTTACTATGAACCGTGTCGGCAAGGTGGTACCGCCGAAAGAACAGATTCTGAAAGACATCTCCTTGTCTTTTTTCCCGGGTGCCAAGATCGGGGTGCTCGGCCTGAATGGCTCGGGTAAGTCTACGCTGCTGCGTATTATGGCCGGTGTGGATAAGGATTATTTGGGTGAGGCGCGGCCTCAACCGGATTTGAACATTGGTTATTTGCCGCAGGAACCGGAACTGGATGAGTCCAAGACGGTGCGTGAAACCGTTGAAGAGTCACTGGCGCATTTGAAAGATGCCCAGGTTCAGTTGGAAGCAGTGTATGCGGCCTATGCCGAGCCGGATGCGGATTTCGACAAGCTGGCCGCCGAGCAGCAGAAGCTGGAAAACATTCTAGCCGCGGCCGATGGCCATAACCTGGAAAACCGGCTCGAAATCGCGGCCGATGCGCTGCGTCTGCCGCCCTGGGATGCGCCGGTGAAGAACCTCTCCGGGGGTGAGCGTCGCCGTGTGGCGCTGTGTCGCCTGCTGCTGTCTAGCCCCGATATGTTGTTGCTCGATGAACCTACCAACCACCTGGATGCCGAATCCGTTGCCTGGCTGGAGCGCTTTCTGCACGAGTTTACCGGCACCGTAGTGGCCATTACCCACGACCGGTACTTCCTCGATAACGTCGCCGGCTGGATTCTCGAGCTGGACCGGGGCCATGGTATTCCGTTCGAAGGCAACTACAGCCAGTGGCTGGAGAACAAGGAAAAGCGTTTGGAGATGGAATCCAAACAGCAGCAGTCGCATGAAAAAGCGGTCAAGTCGGAGCTGGAATGGGTTCGCCAGAACGCCAAGGGGCGTCAGGCCAAGTCGAAGGCGCGCTTGCGTCAGTTTGAAGAGCTCAGCTCGCGCGAGTTCCAGACCCGTAATGAGACTAACGAGATCTATATTCCACCCGGCCCGCGCCTGGGCGATAAGGTGATTGAGGTCGAGGGTGTTGCCAAGACTTACAACGGTAACCTGCTGTATGAAGACCTCAGCTTCGTTGTACCGCCGGGTGCGATTGTCGGCATCATCGGTGGTAACGGTGCCGGTAAGTCGACCCTGTTCCGGATGATCGCCGGGCAGGAAACGCCGGATTCGGGCAACATCACCGTCGGTGAGACGGTCGATCTGGCTTTTGTCGGGCAGATGCGTGAACTGGACGACAGCAAAACCGTCTGGGAAGAAATTTCCGACGGTCAGGATCTGATTTCCGTGAACGGCTACGAAATTCCCTCGCGCGCCTACCTCGGCCGCTTCAACTTCAAGGGCAGCAGCCAGCAGAAGTATGTGAAGCAGTTGTCGGGCGGTGAGCGCAACCGTTTGTTCCTCGCCAAGCTGCTGAAACAGGGCGGCAACGTGCTGCTGCTTGACGAACCGACCAACGATTTGGATGTGGAAACCCTGCGCGCACTGGAAGAAGCCATTCTGGCCTTCCCGGGTGCGGTGATGGTGATCTCGCACGATCGCTGGTTCCTCGACCGGGTGGCGACGCACATTCTGGCGTTTGAGGGTGATTCGAACGCGGTGTTCTTTGAAGGCAACTTTACTGAATACGATGCGGATTACCACAAGCGGACCGGTAACCAGGGCCCGAAACGCATCAAATACAAACGCATCAAGTAAGCGTGTGTTATAAAAACCAGACTCAGTCACGCTTTACGAAGCAACTGAGCCACTGGCAGGCCAACGGGTCTGCCTGTATGACCCTGCCCGCATTACGAGGAAGACCATGAGTTCAAAGACCGGCCCATTATTGACCGGCCAGAAAACCCCCCTGGCAAAAAAACTCGGCCTTCTGGTCGGCCTTGGTTTCTGTTCCGGTGTGTTGCTGGCCATCGCGGTCTGGTTGCTGAGCCTGAACATTCCGATGATGAGTGGTATGTTGGGCCTGCTGTGTACCATCGGCAGCCTGGCGTTGCTGGTGGCGACCTTCCGCGTTTATGCGGCCATTTCGCTTTCATTGGCGCAGAACGATCAGAAACATCTGCAAAATGCGCTGATTCAGGCCAAGGATATGCTCGACACCAGCAAACAGCTGCGCGACGACCATGTACTGTTGCAGAGCGTTTATAACAACCTCACCTTTCCGGTCTGGCTGAAAGATCGTTTCGGTCGTTACCTGGTGGTCAACCAGACCCTGACCAACCAGTGGTGCGATGGTGTCGACGCCAAGGGCAAGACCGATGCGGATGTGCTCAATGCCCAACTGGCCGAGGTGTTTATGGCAGCGGACCAGCAGGCGCTGAGTACCGGCCGCCACCAGGCGCTGGAACTGAAGATGGAGCTGACCGGTCAGCCTTCGCGCTGGTACCGGATTGAACGGCACCCGTTGGTGGGTGAGAACGACGCCATTGTCGGTATTCTGGGCTTTGCCATCGACATTACCGGCTACAAGGTGTCGGACGAGCGCTTGCGCGCCGATCAGTTGATTGACCCGGTCACTGAGTTTTCCAACCAACAGGGCTTGCGTTGCTTTATCGATGAGCACGATGAAGAGATCGATAATCTGTGGTGCCTGCACGTCGATATCGACCACTTTAAAGTCCTGAACGACAGCATGGGCAATGCCGCTGGCGACCAGTTGCTGACGCAATTATCGCAGCGCTTAAAACACCACAGTGACGAAGAGGACTTCCTCGCCCGCGTCGGTGCCGACGAATTTGTCGTGTTCTGGTATGCCACTGAAGTACCTTCTGACGACGACCGTGATCAACGCCTGAAAGACCTGCACCTGCAACTGAACCAGCCGTTCTCGATTGGCGAGAGCAGCTACAGCTTTACCGTTTCGATCGGCGCGGCACGCGCGCCCGCGCACGGCCTGACGGCGGATGAACTCCACCAGAACGCCGGTATCGCCCTGTTCAATGCCAAGAAGAAGGGTCGCAATCAGGTGCACTGGTACCACAGCGATTACGAAGACCAGGCACAACGACGGCTGCGCAAGGCGCAGATGCTGAAAAATGCCCTCAAACAGCAAGACCTGGAAGTACATCTGCAACCGCGCATCGACTGCCGCACCGGGGAAATTCTGGCGCTGGAATGCCTGGCACGCCTGCAGGGTGAGACCGGCGATCTGATTTACCCTGGGCATTTCATTGAACTGGCCGAGCACAATGGCTCGATTCGTGAACTGGACCGCTGGATGCTGGAGCAGACGCTGTTGTTGATATCGCGGCAATTGAATGAGGGCGCACACCCGGTGGTGCTGGGCGTGAACCTCAGTGTACAAAGCATTAACGACGATACTCTGCGCTACCTGACCGCCTGGCACGCCCGCAAGCCGGATGTTTTGCGCTATCTGGAGATCGAGATTACCGAACACCACCTGCCCGAGCAGAACGAAGACTTCCGCAAGCGGCTTGAGGCGCTGGACGCACTCGGCATTGCACTGGCTTTAGATGATTTTGGCTCTGGCTACGCCAACCTGTCGAAACTGCCCGATCTGCCATTCTCGATCATAAAGCTCGATCGCAGTTTTATTCATGACTTGCCCAATTCGGAAAAGCAGATCGCGGTGGTAAAAGCGATTATTGATCTGTGCACTTCGCTGTCGATCAAGGTGGTGGCTGAAGGCGTCGAGACCGAGGCCGAACTGAATGCGGTGTCCAAACTGGGTTGCCATTATATTCAGGGCTATGTCTATTCCCAACCGCGCGCCCTGGTTGATGCCATCGAATGGTTTGAGCAGCGCCAGATGGCGCGTCAGTGAAACTCAGAGTCCAGAGTTTGCCGGCATTTTCGTGGCATTGGTCCGCTCCGGGTGCCGGGTGTGTCCCTGCGGGGTCGGCGTAAACCCATCCCTGGGGCCTAG
>NZ_JBBECH010000077.1:0-14518 GCF_040881935.1 Saccharospirillum sp.
GGCGTGAACCCGTCCATGGGGCCTAGACCGCAGCATCCATGCTGCGGACTACCCCACAGACGTACACCCGGTACCCGGCGCTGGTGTCCTAGGGCAACGTCGAAACTTGAACATCAAAGTCCGACGGACGCCTGGCGACTTGATTTACGGCGCTCAATACGTATACTTTCGCGGCCTTGAAAACCGGGGTGGGCTCGGTTTTCGGTATAACTTTGGGTTAGTGAAGAGGTGTTTCAGCGTGCTGAACCCGGTTCATGATCAGGGGTAACCCCTCTGAAGATCCAAAACGGCAGGTGATTTCAAAGCTTGCCCAGACAGGAGGACGCGATGGTAGTCATTAGACTCTCACGTGGCGGTTCTAAGAAGCGCCCGTTTTATCATATTTCCGTAGCCGACAGCCGTAATGCCCGTGACGGGCGTTTTATCGAGCGTGTTGGTTTCTTTAACCCGGTCGCCCGTGGTCAGGAAGAGCGCTTGCGCGTTTCTCTGGATCGCGTCGAATACTGGGCCAGCAAGGGTGCGCAGACTTCTGACCGTGTCGCCCAGCTGCTTAAAGAGTACCGGAAAGCCCAAGGCTGATCCGTCCAGTCAAGGGTTGATGTATGACGCCGGAAAAACCGGAAGACATGATCGTACTGGGCCGGGTTTCCTCGGTTTACGGTATTCAGGGCTGGGTGAAAATCTATTCCTATACCGAACCGATGGATCGGATTCTGGATTACGGTCACTGGTTGCTCAATATGAACGGCCGCTGGACACCGATTACCGTCGACAAGGGGCGCAGTCACGGCAAGGGCATGGTGGCACACTTTGAAGGGTGTGATGACCGTGACCAGGCCAAGCAGTACTGCGGTGCCGACATCGGGGTAACGAGTGATCAATTGCCGACGCTACCTGACGACGAGTTCTACTGGTATCAACTGGAAGGCTTGCGCGTTGTGAATGAGCAGGGTGTCGTACTGGGTAAGGTGGAACATATGATGAGTGCGGGGGCCAGCAACGATGTGTTGGTGGTCAGTGGCAGTGCCGACAGTATCGATCGTCAGCAACGCCTGATTCCGTACGTACCGGATGTATATATCAAAGACGTGGACCTTGAAGCGGGTCAGATTCGAGTTGATTGGGATCCGGAGTTTTGACAATACCGTCAGAGGATGAGCGGGCCGAGATGGCTGTTCAACCTGAGCGCAAGCAATGGTTCGGTGTGGTAAGTCTGTTCCCGGACATGTTCGAATCCTTTTTGGATCAGGGCGTGATTGGACGGGCAGCCAAGCAGGGGTTGATTGAGGTTGGGTTCTGGAACCCGCGCGATTACACCCACGACAAACACCGTACCGTGGACGACCGACCCTTCGGGGGCGGGCCTGGCATGCTGATGAAGGTGCAACCCTTGCGGGATGCGATTCAGGCAGCGAAAGCCGCCAGCGGCAATCAGGCCAGGGTGATTTTTTTGTCGCCTCAGGGCAGACGACTGGATCAGGCCGGCGTACAGAGCTTGGCGCGGTATCGGCACATGATATTTGTTTGCGGCCGCTATGAAGGCATCGACGAACGTGTGATCGAGACCGAAGTGGATGAAGAATGGTCGTTGGGTGACTTTGTGCTCAGCGGCGGTGAGTTGGCTGCCATGGCGTTTATCGATGCTATTGGACGTCAGATCCCTGGCGTACTGGGGCATGAGGCATCAGCGGTTGAAGATTCATTCACCGATGGATTGCTGGACTGTCCACATTACACACGACCTGAAGTACTGGATGGAATGAGTGTGCCGGAAGTACTGCTCAGTGGTCACCACGATAACATTCGGCGGTGGCGGCTAAAGCAGGCACTGGGGCGCACTTGGCAACGTAGATCAGACCTGTTGGCTGACCGGGAAATGACCGCAGAACAGCAGGCGCTTTTGGACGAGTATCTCAATGAGCAGAACTCGCGCAATGGATCAGGAGCGATTTGATGAGCAATGAAAATTTGATTATTCAGCAACTTGAAGCTGAACAGATGAACAAAGAAATCCCTGCCTTCGGCCCGGGTGATACCGTGGTTGTGCAGGTTAAAGTTAAAGAAGGCGAGCGTGAGCGTTTGCAGGCCTTTGAAGGTGTAGTGATTGGCAAGCGTAACCGCGGCCTGAACTCGGCTTTCACGGTTCGCAAAATCTCCAGCGGCGTCGGTGTTGAGCGGACCTTCCAGTCCTACTCACCGGTTGTGGACAGTGTGGAAGTCAAGCGTCGTGGTGACGTGCGTCAGGCCAAACTGTACTACCTGCGTGAGCGTTCAGGTAAGTCGGCGCGCATCAAGGAAAAAATCGATCACAAGCGAATACGCTGAGCGGTTACCGCTCTGTGACGATGTTTAAAAGGCAGCTTCGGCTGCCTTTTTTGTTAGCTCCGGGGTTGCTGAAACAGCCTGTTGCGAAAATATCACGGTCGCAGGGGTCAAAGTCCGCCTTTGGCGCGGGTTTCGCGTTGACACCCTGCGGCGCGCTCAGTATGTTTTGAGCTCCCTATCGTCCGGCTGGCGTATGCCCGGCCGAAGTTGGAATCCAGTCAGTTAACGAGGTCAGTTTTGAAATCAGTCAATGTGGGATTATGCGGTCTTGGCACCGTAGGCAGTGGTACTTTTAACGTCATGCAGCGCAATCTGGATGATATTGCGCGCCGTGCCGGAAAGCCCGTCAGAATTACCCACGTTGGTGCCCGTCGGGATAACCCAGCCTGCCATCTGGGCAGCGTCAAGGTATCGCGCGATATTTTCGATGTGGCGCGGGACCCGGATATTCATATCCTGGTGGAGTTAATCGGTGGCAACGATGTTGCCAAAGAATTGGTATTGGAAGCCATCAAGCATGGCAAGCATGTCGTTACTGCCAACAAATCGATGATCGCGATCCACGGCAACGAGATTTTCAAGGCCGCTGAAGCACAGGGTGTTGTGGTGACCTATGAAGCAGCGGTGGCCGGTGGTATCCCAATCATTAAGGGCATCCGAGAAGGGCTGGTCGCCAACGACATCAAATGGCTGGCTGGCATCATCAACGGTACCGGCAACTTTATCCTGACCGAAATGCAGGAAAAGGGCCGCGCCTTTGAAGAAGTATTGCTGGAAGCCCAGGCGCTGGGCTATGCCGAAGCGGATCCAACTTTCGACGTCGAGGGTATCGATGCCGCTCACAAACTGACCATTCTAGCATCCATCGCCTTTGGCATCCCGTTACAGTTCGACAAGGTGTACACCGAGGGCATTACCAAAATTACCCGGGAAGACGTTCAGTACGCTGAAGAGCTTGGGTATCGCATCAAACACCTTGGTTTTACCCGTAAAACCAATGAAGGCGTTGAGTTGCGGGTACATCCGACACTGGTGCCGTCCAAGCGTTTACTGGCGAATGTGAACGGTGTATTGAATGCGGTACTGGTTGAAGGTGATGCCGTTGGCCCGACCATGTATTACGGCCCGGGTGCTGGTTCCGAAGCGACGGCCTCGTCGGTGATTGCCGATATCGTCGACATCGCCCGCGAAATTGACAATGCCGGTAACGTCCCGCACCTCGGGTACAGTTCAGAAACCGAAAATATGCCGGTGCTACCGGTCAGCGAAATAGTAACCGCCTATTATTTGCGCATTACCGTGAAGGATGAGATTGGTCAGATGGCCAACATCGCGCGTATCATGAGCGAGAAGGGCATCAATATCGAAGCCATCATCCAGAAAGAGCCGGAAGATGAATCGGATGTCGTACCGCTGATTTTGCTGACCCACCCGGTGCGTGAACACCGGATGGACGATGCCATCAGTGCCATGCAGGCGCTGGAGTCAGTGACTAGACCCATAGTCCGTATTCGTGTTGAGCAACTGGATGGCTAATCTGGTTTTAATGTAACTAAAGTATCGGAGTTGACTGCCGGTTAGCGACGGGTGACGGGGCTGCTTTTGCGGGGGTATCTGAGGCATGGATGCCGAAGTTAAGCCTACATGGATGTATTTACGGCGCCCCCACAGGAGCAGCCCCGGCATCCGTTGCGGGTTTATGGCGATATAGCTAATTCAAACTCCGAAGTTTTGGATTGTAATACCCGCCGAGTTTGCGCCCGGCTGAACCCTTTCTGACGAGACATGATTCGTGAAATACATCAGCACACGGGGCCAGGCCCCAACCCTGGGTTTTGAAGATGTTCTATTAACCGGTTTGGCTTCTGACGGTGGTCTTTACGTGCCGGAAACGTTGCCCGAGTATACGCTGGACGAGATCCGCCAGTGGCGCGGGTTGCCCTATCATGAATTGGCCTTTCACATTATCAAGCCCTTCGTCGACGGTGCCATCGCCGACGATGAATTGGCGACCATGCTGAAAGATACCTACAGCGTCTTTGGCCACAAGGCCGTCGCACCGTTGACCCAGCTTGACCACAACGAATACGTGTTGGAGCTGTTCCAGGGGCCCACCCTGGCATTCAAGGACTTCGCGCTGCAATTGCTTGGTCGCATGCTCGACCATGTGCTGGAAAAGCGCGGCGAGAAAGTCGTCATCATGGGTGCAACCTCGGGCGATACCGGTTCAGCCGCTATCGAAGGCTGCAAGCGCTGCAGCAACATCGATATTTTTATTTTGCATCCGCACAACCGGGTGTCCGACGTTCAGCGCCGCCAGATGACCACCATCACCGGCGACAACATCTATAATCTGGCCGTCGAAGGCAACTTTGACGATTGCCAGAGCATGGTAAAAGCCAGTTTTGGTGATCAATCTTTCCTGCGCGGCGAGCGTCGCCTGGTTGCGGTAAACTCGATCAACTGGGCGCGCATCATGGCGCAGATCGTTTACTACTTTTACGCGTCATTGAACCTGGGCGGACCGGACCGGAACATGGCGTTCTCAGTGCCCACCGGAAACTTCGGTGACATCTTCGCCGGTTACCTGGCACGCAAGATGGGCCTGCCGATTAGCCAACTGATCGTCGCCACCAACCAGAACGATATCCTGCACCGGGTAATGAGCAACAACGTTTACGAAAAGCACCCGCTGGCGCACACCCTGTCGCCATCGATGGATATCGTCGTATCCAGTAATTTCGAACGCTTGCTGTTTGATCTGTACGATCGGGACGGAGTCGTGTTGGCCGATCTGATGAACAAAATGAACACCGAGACCGTGACGCTGGACGAAGCCCGCCTGGCCAAAGCTCGGAAAGTCTTCGACAGCTACGGCGTCGATGACAGTGTTACCGTAAGCACCATCAAGCAGGTCTTCGAAGAAACCGGCTACCTACTCGACCCGCACACGGCCATCGGCGTAAAAGCCGCCCGCGAAACCCGGCGCAGTGCCATCGACCCGATGATCACCCTGGGCACCGCCCATCCGGTGAAATTTGCTGATGCGGTGAAACAGGCGGGGCTTACATTGCCCGAACTGCCGCATCACCTGACCGATCTGTTCGACCGGCCAGAGCGCTATGAAGTTTTGCCAAACGAACTCGCTCGAGTTCAGGCCTATGTCGCCAACGTCGTCTTCGGCGAGGGTAACTGAGCGGCGTGGCCGCTCCCTTTCCCAACCTCCAGACCCGTCCCGTTCCTGACGGAGCCGCCGTCTCCGAGCAGCCACTGCTGGACCGGATCTACCGGTCTCGCGGTGTGTGCTCACCGCTAGAACTGGACTCGTCCCTGCAGCATTTACTGCCCTGGCAGACGATGAAGGGGATTGATTCGGCGGTAGAATTGTTAATCCGGGCGCTAGATCACCATCAGCGTATTTTGGTTATCGGCGATTACGACGTCGACGGCGCTACCAGCACCGCCCTGGTCGTTCAGATACTGCGAGCCCTGGGTGCCCAGGTGGATTACCTGCTGCCCAATCGCTTCGAATACGGCTATGGCCTTTCGGCTGCTATCGTCGAACAGGCGCTGACGATATCACCTGAACTGATCATTACCGTGGACAACGGCATCGCCAGCCTGGATGGCGTCGCGGCAGCACAGGCCGCTGGCGTTGCCGTACTCATCACCGACCATCATCTATCCGGAGCAGACCTGCCACCCGCCGAAGCCATTGTTAACCCCAACCAGCCAGGCTGCGACTTTGCCAGCAAAGCCGCCTGCGGCTGCACTGTGGCGTTTTATCTAATGATTGCCTTGCGTGCCGCGCTGCGCGACCGGGACTGGTTTGAACAACAGTCTGTGCAGTCGCCGAATCTGGCCCAGTGGCTGGATCTGGTTGCCCTGGCCACTGTCGCCGATGTGGTGCCACTTGATGCCAACAATCGCCGACTGGTAAACCAGGGCCTGGGACGCATTCGTGCCGGTCAATCCCGGCCCGGGATACAGGCTTTATTTGAAGTCGCCGGTAGAGAGTGGCAAAGAGCCCAGGCCTCCGACTTTGGTTTTGTTATAGGCCCTAGGCTGAATGCCGCAGGCCGCTTGGATGATATGGCGATCGGGGTTCGCTGCCTGCTGACCGATAACCCGGGGGAAGCGCGCCAACTGGCGGCGCAACTGGAAGATTTGAACCGGGAACGACGCGCCATAGAGCGTTCTATGGTAGTCGAAGCCCAGCAGACTCTGGAACAAATCCGCGATTCACCGCCTCGCAACGGCCATGTTCTGTACCAGGCCGACTGGCACGAAGGCGTGATCGGCATCCTGGCCTCACGCATTAAAGAGCAAACACACCGACCGGTCATCGCGCTGGCGGGCTCGGATAACGGACGCCTCAAAGGTTCAGCCCGCTCCATACCCGGTTTTCATCTGCGTGACGCACTCGACTGGATTGCCAAGCAGGAACCAGAGCTGCTGATCACCTTCGGCGGCCACGCCATGGCGGCTGGCCTGACGCTCGCAGAGGGGGATCAGGATCGACTGCAACACTGGTTTGAGCAGGCCGTTCAGACGCTCTGTGAACCAGAGGCCCTGCAGCCAACGATTATGACTGACGGAGAACTAAGCGCTAAAGAGCGCGACTTGGGCACGGCCCTAGCCCTGGAACAGGCCGGACCCTTCGGCCAGGGCTTCCCGGCACCGGTCTTTCAGGGTGAATTCTGGATTGAGCAGCAAAAAATCGTCGGTGAACGGCATTTGAAGCTGACGGTGTCTGACCGGGAAGGGCAGAGCATCGAGGCAATCGCCTTTAATATCGATATCGACATTTGGCCGACTGAACAGAAGGCTTTGGCGGGTATTTATCAATTATCCTGCAATCGATTTAGAGGGCGGGAAACCGTGCAACTGATATTTGACGCAATTAAACCGCTGGAAACATTAAACGGTTAATAAAGCGATAGTTTAAATATAGCCACTATATTTTCATGGTTATTTTGAAATTGACCAACTTAGCAAGTGCCGGCTGCCGGGTAGGCCTTTACGGGGTAGTCCGCAGGAGGGATCCTGCGGTCTAGGCCCCATGGACGGGTTTACGCCGACCCCGTAAAGGCCTACCCGGTGGCCGGAACGGACCATTGGCACTGTATTAAAATTTCCCTTTGTCATTGTTTTTTAACTGGTTTTTGGGATATCACTACCCCCGGCAAATCAATTTCGTTAAAATGCGCGCCCCGCTAAACTTCATGGGTTTGTACTATCAAGACAGGAACAGGAGCGGTACGTGGAAATTAATCCGATTAAAGAACAGATAAAAGACCTCAAAGTACGCACCGACGTACTTAGGGGGTATCTTTGACTTCGACCAGAAGATAGAGCAACTGGCAGAAGTTGAACGGGAACTGGCTGAGCCGAATGTCTGGAACGACCCGGAACGGGCGCAGGCACTGGGTCAGGAGCGCAGCTCCCTGGAAACCATTGTTAAAACACTGACCAACCTGATCGACGGTGTTCGCGATGCGGCCGATCTGCTGGAAATGGCCGACGCAGAAGACGACGAAGGTACCGTCAATGAGGTTATCGCCGACCTGAATGGCCTGGAAGCTCAGTTGGCCAAACTGGAATTTCGCCGTATGTTCAGTGGCGAAATGGACCCGGCCAATGCCTATCTCGATATCCAGGCCGGTTCCGGCGGCACCGAAGCCCAGGATTGGGCTGAAATGCTGCTGCGCATGTACTTGCGCTGGGGTGAAGTAAAAGGCTTCAAGATGGAATTGATGGAAGCGTCTGAAGGCGAAGTGGCGGGCATTAAATCGGCCACCGTACGGGTTGAAGGCGAATACGCTTTTGGCTGGTTGCGCACCGAGACCGGAGTGCATCGACTGGTGCGTAAATCGCCGTTTGACTCGGGCAACCGCCGCCATACCTCGTTTTCATCGGTATTCGTCTCGCCGGAAGTCGATGACGACATCGACATCGAAATCAACCCGGCCGACCTGCGCATCGACGTCTATCGCGCCTCGGGTGCTGGTGGTCAGCACGTGAACCGGACCGAGTCGGCCGTGCGGATTACCCACAATCCGACCGGCATCGTCACTCAATGTCAGAATGACCGTTCCCAGCACAAGAACAAAGACCAGGCCATGAAAATGCTCAAGGCCAAACTGTACGAGTTCGAGATGCAAAAACGGAACGAGGCAGCACAGGCCGTTGAGGATTCGAAATCCGACATTGGCTGGGGCAGCCAGATTCGCTCCTACGTGCTGGATGACTCCCGCATCAAGGATCTGCGTACCGGCGTTGAAACGCGCAATACCCAGGCCGTGCTGGAAGGGGGGCTCGACCCCTTTATCGAAGCCTCGCTGAAGAAAGGCCTCTAAGCCTGGCCAGTCCGGCTATAACCGGACACCGATTAATCTGCAGCCGCCGCGGGCGGCTGAGCAACACTGGACAGACTGCATATGACTGACAAGCATACCGACCAAGATGAAAACCACATCATCACCGAGCGCAAGCAAAAACTGGTAACCCTGGCTGAAAGCCGGCCACAGGCGTTCCCGAACGACTTCAAGCGCGACCAGATGGCCGGTGATCTTCAGGCTCAGTACGGGGAGCTGGAAAAAGAAGCCATTGTCGATCTGAAGGTTGAAGTCAGCGTTGCCGGTCGCGTTATGCGCCGTGGTGGCCCCTTTGTCGGTCTGCGTGACGTCAGTGGTCGTATTCAGTTTTATCTCGGTAAAGCGCTGCAAAAAGACAGCACCGACTGGCAGTTGCTGGATATCGGCGACATCGTCGGTGTACGCGGCACCCTGTCCAAATCAGGCAAGGGCGAATTGTACGTTGAAGTCACTAGCATTGATGACATGGTGCTGCTGACCAAATCACTGCGTCCGTTGCCCGACAAATTCCACGGCTTGTCTGATCAGGAAATGAAATATCGCCAGCGCTACGTGGATCTGATTACCAGTGACGAAACGCGCCGGACCTTCCAGGTTCGCGCCGGCATCATCAATGGTATTCGTCGCTACTTGTCCGATCGCGATTTTATGGAAGTGGAAACACCCATGCTGCAGGTGATTCCCGGTGGCGCCACCGCCCGGCCGTTTACCACCCACCATAACGCCATGGACATCGACATGTATCTGCGCGTGGCGCCGGAGCTTTACCTGAAGCGATTGGTCGTCGGCGGGTTTGAAAAAGTATTCGAGATCAATCGCAATTTCCGCAACGAAGGTGTCTCGACCCGTCACAACCCGGAATTCACCATGCTGGAGTGGTATCAGGCCTACGCCGATTATCATCAACTGATGGACCTGACCGAAGACATGTTGCGTACCCTGGCACGGGATGTTCTGGGCACGACAGAGCTGGTGTATCAGGGTGAGAAATTTGATCTGGGCAAGCCGTTTGAACGGGTGACCATGTTCGATGCCATCCTGAAGTACAACCCAACGCTGTCGGGTACCGATATTGAAACCCGCGAAGCCGCCGCGGGGGTAGCATCTGGCTTGGGCATTCAGGTTAAGGATAATTGGGGTCTGGGCCGCATTCAGACCGAGATTTTTGAAGAAACGGTCGAAGAAAAGTTGCGCAACCCGGTTTTCATCACCGCTTACCCGGCGGAGATATCCCCCCTGGCACGTCGCAACGACGATAACCCCGAGGTAACCGACCGTTTTGAGTTCTTCATCGGTGGTCGCGAGATCGCCAACGGCTTCTCAGAGCTGAACGATCCGATCGATCAGGCTGAACGCTTTAAAGCCCAGGTCGCCGAAAAAGACGCCGGTGACGATGAAGCCATGTTTTACGACGAAGATTACATTAACGCCCTGGAGTACGGCTTGCCACCAACGGCCGGAGAGGGCATCGGCATTGACCGGTTGGTGATGTACTTCACCGATTCACCGTCAATCAAGGACGTCATTCTCTTCCCCCATATGAAACCTCGCCAGTCAGGCGAGTGAACAGGAGCACAGCATGTTTGACCAGGATCTGGATCTGAAGATCAAAGAACACGAAGAGAAAATCGAAGAGCTTCGGCAGTTGAAAGAAGCGCAGTCCAAGCGCCAGGAAGGCTACGACCTCTACCACGAGCAGGTTCGTAACCTGTTCGATGAATATGGTATTTCCGAGTACGATATTTTTGATGTCCGTGCCAAGGCCATCGTCGACTGGTTAAAGGCTCATGGTAAGAAAGCCGACAAACCTGCCTTCTTTGAGGAGCTGCAAAGCTACTTTACGCGCCAGGGTGGCAGCAAGGGCTCACGCAAGGCAGCCAAAGCCGCCAAGTCGACTGGTCCGAAGCTGGAAATCGGTGTCTATGTGCATCCGAACACCGGCGAAAGCATCGAGAAGAAACGCCGTAATCCAAAAACACTGGATGAGTGGATCGAAGCCTTTGGTATTGAAGAAGTAGCCCAATGGCGTGAAGCCAGCAAATAAATCGTCTGGCCAGAATCAGCCGACCCTCGGGTCGGCTTTTTTATGGGAGTCTCTGAATAATAAGTCGGATCCCTGGGGAAACTATTCAGCGGGTTCATAATGTCGATTAACCTCTAAATGACTGGCAATCGACCTCGGCCATGCACAGTTAAACGACATTTGGATAATCTTTTACAAAAAGACACAATATAAGAAGTCGGGATATCTTGATGACTTTTGAAAAAGGGTTTAGGCAATATATCCCCAATCGTCATCCAGAGGTATAACCCTGATCTATGTCGAGTTCACGGCTTAATTTGAATGCGTGATTAGTTAAAAGTATGTTGTAACTTATTGAAATTTAAGAATAAAATTCAATTGATCAAAAAATGATCAATTCGATCAAGGCCCTGAGTCATGCTGCCTGGGAGCTGTTCAATTGGGGTTGTTCACAAAGATATCCACAGTTTTTGTGGACACTCAGCGCCAGCCCTTGTCGTGTCTGGTGTAAGTGTATGCAAGCCTTACAATTAAGAAGGTACACCTGCCTGGTAGAACACCGAGCTGTGGTCGCTCGCCAGGTAGGCGGCGCTGTCAGGCTGTTAACAAATTGGATTAACGAATTCAGGCATGGTTCAGCCAGAGGCAGTAAGCTGAGTACATGGCAGCATCGATTAGCAGAGAAAGGAACCCCAATATGAACAAGCACATCGGATTGGCCCTGGTGATTGGACTGGCCACCAGTGGATTGGCGGCCGCAGATCACGAGGGTGACCGATATCGCGATGACCGGCAGCAATTCTTTGCCGAGGGTCGGGTGGTGCAGGTTGAGCCTGTGTATGAAACCTACTATTACCGTGAACATAGTAATAGAGGTAACAGCGATCACCGCTATGAGATCTGCCGGACACGCGATGTTGAGGTCAGTCGCAGCCATCGCAGTGGCAACCCCGCTGCGACGCTGATTGGCGGCGCGGTGGGTGCAACGGTTGGGTCCCATAGCGGCCGGACACCTGAATCCCAGGTTTTCGGGGCCATTGCCGGGGGCATCATCGGTGGCGCTATCGGACATGAGTTGGGCGGGCGTGGCGAAACCACGGTCCGCTATCGAACCGAACGCGAATGCGAAGTTGAATACCGTCATCGGCGCAGTGATCTGGTAGGCTATGAAGTGCGCTACCGTTACAATGGTCGCGAGTTTATGACTTTTATGGATCGTCACCCCGGTCGCTACGTTGAGCTCGCTGTGGAGGTGACGCCCCGCTGATTAAAGAGGCACTTACATGTCAAGCTTCGCTGCGGCGCACCTCCGGCGCCTCGGGATAAGCGCCGTAATGCTGTGGATGCTGGCTGTTTCGGGCGTTGTACAGGCTGAAAACAACCGTCACCCCTGCACCAGCGCAACGCTGCCACTGACCACCGAGCGCCAGGTGGTGCAGTCTGCAGAGTGCCTGTTTGATGGCCGCGTCGTTAAAGTAGATCGTGTCAGTGCCGGCAGTGACTGGGCCTACCGGTTACGATTGTTATTGGATGGCGGTCGGGTTAGGACGGTAGATCTGAATCGTGAAACGGGCATGCCAATCGATCCGGCTGTGCTGGAGGAAGTCAATGAAACTCTTGATCGTTGAAGATGAAGCCGGACTGCGTGATCACCTTCACGGTGGATTCAAAAAGGAAGGGTTCGCGGTAGACACCTCGGCCGACGGTAATGACGGTTTATTTCAGGCGACCGAAAACGACTACGACGTCGCCATTATTGATCTCGGCTTGCCGGGCCTGGATGGGATTGAACTGATCCGCCAGTTGCGGGCGGCCGACAAGCAGTACCCGGTGCTGATTCTCACTGCACGTGGGCACTGGCAAGACAAGGTCGCAGGTCTGGAAGCCGGTGCCGATGACTATCTTGCCAAGCCCTTTGTGTTTGCGGAGTTGCTGGCCCGGGTAAAGGCGCTGTTGCGGCGCAGCGTAGGCATGGCGACGGCGACCCTGACGGTCGGACCGTACGAACTGGACACCGCCTCGCGCCGGGTGCGCGTAGACGGTCATGATGTTGAGCTGACCAGCTACGAATACAACACCCTCGAGTACCTGATGATGCACCGGCACAAGGTTGTCTCCAAAACCGAGTTGACCACCCATCTGTACGAACAGGATTTTGATCGCGACAGTAACGTCATTGAGGTGTTCATTCGTCGCCTGCGCAAGAAGCTTGATCCCGACAACGAGCGCAACCCCATCACCACCCAGCGCGGCATGGGTTATCGATTTAATGCGGACGCTATGGCTGATTGACCATCTGATGACGCTTTTACCGTCGCTTCGCCGTTCCTCCCAGCGTTCATTTTCATTGCGCCGTCGTTTGCTGGTGTCGGCGAGCCTCGTCTTACTGGTTTTTCTGGGCGTGACCGGCACCGCGCTGGACCGGGCCTTTGAGCAGAGCCAGATGGCGGGCCAGTCCGAGCGATTGTTCCTGCGAATTTTAACGCTATTGGCCGAATCCGAATGGCAGGCGGATGGTCTCTGGCTGCCAGCATACCTGGCCGAAGAGCGCTACAATTCGCCGGAATCCGGACTGGTCGCTCTGGTATTGGATGAGCAGCGCACTGTGATCTGGCAGAGTTTGTCGAGCCAGTGGTTTGACCAGAGCGACTGGATTACAGCGCAACCCAACATCAGCATTGGTCAGGAAGACTTTGGTTTTCGCGGCGATTATATATATGAGCGTTACGCGGTGCTGTGGGAAGCGACTGACGGCCGTGAGCAACGCTATGAGTTTTGGGTGTTGGAGACGGCAGCACCGCTGAATCAGATCATCCAAACCTTTCGTCAGCAACTCTGGGGCGGGCTTGCGGCGGTGACACTGGCGCTGCTGTTAGCGCTCTGGTTGGTAGCCCGCTGGGGCCTGCGGCCTTTGCATCAGCTGGCGCAGAATCTGCAAAAAATTCGCACCGGTGAGCAGGGGCGCCTGCAGGGGCGTTACCCCAGAGAGTTACAGCCTCTGACCGATAACCTGAACCGCCTGCTGGATGCGGAGCAGAGCCAGCGCGAACGGTACCGTACCGCCATGGCAGATCTGGCGCACAGCTTGAAAACGCCGCTGGCGGTTATCCGGACACTGGAGCCTGCCGATAGCCGTGAATTGCATGAGCAGGTTCATCGCATGGACCAGATCGTTCGCTATCAGTTGCAGCGAGCGGTTACTGAAACCCGTCAGGGGCCGGTGCTCGGCCAGCGTTGTTCGCTTAATCAGAGTCTGGATCGACTCGGACGGGCCTTGGGCAAGGCTTTTCACCATGAAGACAAGGTACTGGATTTGCCCGAGCCGGATCAGGAGTGGACCTTGGCCATGGACGTCAACGATGTGCTTGAAGTGTTCGGTAATCTGCTTGAGAACGGCTTCAAATATGCCCGTTCAGTCATCACAGTATCGGTGTCGCGCCTGGCTGAGTTCCCGGATTGCTGGGTGGTCGATATTGACGACGATGGCCCCGGCATAACGCTGGAACAACGCCATGCTGTACTTAACCGCGGTCAGCGGCTGGATACGCTTCAGCCGGGGCAGGGGATTGGTCTGAGTATGGTAACGGACATTCTCGGCAGCTATGGCGTTTCTCTGCGAATCGACGACAGCCCCCTGGGTGGCGCTCGCTTCCGGCTGGTTTTGCCAGTAGCGCCCTGAGGTGTTAACGCTCAAGTTTCGGTGTTTGCTGGGGTGACAAGCAGCGGCTGCCGGGGTTGCCTCTGTGGGGTAGTCCGCAGCAGGGATGCTGCGGCCTAGGCTCCATGGATGGAT
>NZ_JBBECH010000078.1:0-21917 GCF_040881935.1 Saccharospirillum sp.
GCTGTGCGGCGAGGGAGGCGTATAATAGTCTTTTCTGAGGGAGGGTCAAGAGGTGATTCACAGAAAGTTGTCTATTCGATGACAGGGCGGTAAAAAGATGAAACCGGGGGCGCAAAACAACCCCCTGTCTTCCTGCTGGTATAGAAGCAGGAAGACTAAGACAGGCTCAGCTCAGAGTAACCCGCGCCAGCTTCTTCTTACCGGCCTGTATCAGGTATTCCCCAGCGGGCAGCCGCAGGTCAGCCCCAACCACCTCCCAGCCAACCTTCACCCGGCCATTCTTGAGCATGTCCCGGGTCTGGGCGGCATTGGCGGCCAGCCCGGCCCGGTTAACTATGGCAGCGATGGGCAATTCGGCCTGGTCGTCCAGTTCGAGCGTGATGTGTGGTGTGTCTTCAGGCACCTCGCCTTCCTGTATCAGGTTGCCTGCACCTTTATGGGCATTGGCGGCAGCGTCTTCACCATGAAAGCGAGCCACCAGCTCGCGTGCCAGCTCAATTTTGATGTCTCTGGGATTGGCGCCCTGCTCGACCTGGGCTTTCAACGCCTCGATCTGCTCCAGTGTCTTGAATGACAGCAGTTCGTACCAGCGCCACATCAGCGAATCTGGAATCGAAACAATTTTCTGGAACATGGCACCCGGGGCTTCGGTGATACCGACGTAGTTGCCCAGTGATTTGGACATTTTCTTCTCGCCGTCCAGTCCTTCCAGCAAGGGAGTCATAATAACGACTTGCGGCTCCTGCCCCTCGCTTTTCTGCAGTTCACGGCCAACCAGCAGGTTGAATTTCTGGTCCGTACCGCCCAGCTCCACATCGGCTTCCAGCGCGACAGAGTCGTAACCCTGCACCAGCGGGTACAGGAATTCGTGAATGGCGATGGATTCGTTGGCTTTGTAGCGCTTCTTGAAATCGTCCCGCTCCAGCATGCGCGCAACACTGTGGCGAGCAGCCAGTTTGATCATGCCAGCCGCGCCGAGCTTGTTGAACCATTCGGAATTGAACCGGATCTCGGTTTTTACAGGGTCCAGGATCTTGAACACCTGCTCTTTATAGGTTTCAGCATTCTGTGCGATCTGCTCGGGGGTCAGTGGTGGCCGGGTCGAGTTCTTACCCGAGGGATCCCCAATCAGGCCGGTAAAGTCACCAATCAGAAAAATGACGGTATGACCCCGGTCCTGGAACTGGCGCATCTTGTTCATCAGGACGGTATGGCCCAGGTGCAAATCCGGTGCGGTCGGGTCGAAACCCGCCTTGATACGCAGTGGGCGGCCACTTTCAAGCTTTTTAACCAGTTCTTCTTCGAGCAGTATCTCTTCCGTGCCGCGACGGATTTCTGCCAGTGTCTGCTCCAGGGACATGAAGTCTCCTCAAATAAATTTACATATAATTAAGGGACTAATTATATCAGGATGTGATATCAGTTAGCACATGTCCCTTAGCCTGTTAATATAATGCATTAACATTATTAGCCAACTGACTGTTTTAAAATGGTGATTCATCTGTTTACTGTAATGAAACGCTTTCCTCGCTGGCACGCCATCGGCGTTGCTGCCCTAACCTTCGTCATGCTGTCCGTGGCCATGTGGCCTGCGCCCGGCCAGTCGGTGATTGTCGAGCTGCCACCGCAAGTGGTCATACCGGTACCCAGTACCGCTGCCCCCAGTGAACCGGAGTACACCCGGGTCGCCGAGGAGGTGCAGCCTGGCGACACCCTATCGACTGTCTTTGAACGGGCCAACGCGGGAGTCCGCGTCCTGTACCGCATGCTGGCCATTGAGGAGATCAGCGATCCCCTGGAGCGCATCTACCCGGGTCAAATGTTCGAGTTTGAGTTTGATGAAAACAACCTGCTACGCGGGATCACCTTCAGCGAGTCCATTCTGGTCAAGCACCACATCAGCCTGACCGACGACGGGTTCGAAATCGAGAAAATCACCCGGGAGCCGGAAATTCACACCCGCTTTGCGGAAGCCACCATCGATTCTTCGCTGTACCTGTCAGCCAAGCAGGCCGGTCTCAGCGACAACATGATTATGCAGATGGCGACGCTCTATGGCTGGGACATCGATTTCGCTTTGGATATTCGTGCCGGAGACACCTTCTCGCTGATCTACCAGGAGGAGTACCTCGACGGTGAAAAACTGGGCGATGGCCCCATCCTGGTGGCGCGTTTCGTCAACCAGGGCCGTGAAGTCAATGCGTTGCGCTACACCGATGAGGGTGGCCGGACCGATTACTATTCGCCTAACGGCGATAGCATGCGCAAGGCCTTCCTGCGTACCCCGATGGATGTGTTCCGCATTTCTTCCAGCTTTAACCCAAACCGCCGGCATCCGGTACTGAACACCATTCGAGCACACAAAGGCACGGATTACGCTGCCCCCACAGGCACGCCGATCAAGGTAACCGGTGATGGCAAAGTCGTCTCAGCCGGTCGTAATGGCGGCTACGGCAACGTTGTGGTGGTTCAGCACGGGGGCGGCATTCGTACTCTCTATGCCCATATGAGTCAGTTCTCCAAGAACGCCAGAGCGGGCAACCGGGTTCGCCAGGGCCAGATCATCGGCTATGTCGGCGCCACCGGCCAGGTTACCGGCCCACATCTGCACTATGAATTCTTGGTCAACGGTGTTCACAAAAACCCGCAAACCGTCGACTTGCCCACGGCCCAGCCTCTGAATAGCCAGTTCTTGCCGCAATTTGAAGAGTTTGCATCAAACATGATGGGGCAATTACAGGTATTCGAGGAAACCTACGTCTCGGTAGACTGAAGTCGGTAAATTACACGAAACGTTCAGACATAAAAAAACCGGGTTGAACCCGGTTTTTTTATGTCTGAACAGTGGCCTGAGTTGCTACATCGAAAATGATGAGCCACAACCGCAGGTCGTCTCGGCCGCCGGGTTTTCAATCGAAAACCGGCTGCCTTCAAGGCCTTCGGTGTAATTGACGGTCGACCCCTGCAAGTACTGCACACTCAGGGAATCGATCAGGAAAGTACTGCCAGCCTGGCGAATTACGGTATCGTCTTCGGCCACATCGTCATCGAAGGTGAAACCATACTGAAACCCGGCACAGCCGCCCCCGGTCACAAAAACGCGCAACATTAACCGGTCGTTACCTTCTTCCTCGACCAATTGCTGTACTTTGTGAGCCGCCGCCTCGGTAATCACCAGGGCTTCATGGACGTCTGCATTCACGGTCATCGTATTTCCAAAATCATAGGATTATTCTCAGAATTACCAAGCGGTTTACTTCACCCCTGCCCACAGTGATAGGGGCGAACAAGATCAGATTCAAGGACCCACATTGGGCCCCGACTGATTTCAGGGTAATTTATTAGCAGGCTTACCGGCATCCAGCATCGGGCTCTCCGTCATTGGCTTGGGCTCGACAGACTCAGGCTTACTGACCTTCTTGCCTTTCTCAGCAGCCACGTGCAGCAATTTGCCGTTTACCTGGGCGCCCATCACCATTTCCATCATGACGTAATGCACGTCACCGGTGACCACGGCTTTTTTGGCCAGTTCAATATGCTCGGTTGAATACACATCGCCTTTCACTTCGCCGTTAATGACGATGTTAGGCGCACGGATCTCACCTTCCACATAGCCCTTGTCACTGATCCGGACGGCGGCGCCGCTGTCCGGATCAGCCAGGATGTTGCCTTTGATTCGGCCATCGACATGCAAGCCGCCAGACACCCGGATATCGCCGCTGATCTCGGCCTTTACTGATATTAGCGTTACGTCGTTAGCCACGGTTTGTTTACTGCCCCACATTGTTTCCGTTCTCCAAATCCAACCAGTTGTATGCTGTTTCTACCCGAGCGGCACGATTACCGACGGCTTGAGCAATGACCTGTATCTGGTCGGGTATGAACCCTTCAGGCAACACCAGGTCGCCTTTGATATCCTGAAAGTAGCGATAACGGAATCGAATATCCACATCATCCACTGCTTCGGACACATCTTTTAATGGCAGCGCGATACGCTCACCGTTTTGTGTCCCTACTATGTTGACACCCACAAACCCTTGCAGATATTGAGAATTGTTGCCCGCCTGGGTCAGCATCAGACTGTACCGGTAGCGGTCGCTGGAGCTGGTCGGCTCCAACGTGACTTCCTGAATGCGCAGCCCTTCGTTATCGAGCGAGGGCGACATTATACCCTGATACAGGGCGACTTCTTCTTCAAGTTCCGCGATACGCCCGCTCAATTGCAACTGTGTCTGACGAGCGTTTTCGTTGGCCTGGCGGTCCACTTCAGAACCGCGTTCAAGCTGAGCCACCCGCAACCGCAGGGCTTCCTGGCGCTGCCGGGCTTCACCCAGGTTCGCGCGCAATTCGGCGCGCTGGCTCAGCAAGGTCTCATACTGACTGCCACCGGCCTGAAAACCATACAGATAGGCAGCGTAGACTGCCAGAGCAATGATCACAATTCCAACAATTCGCACCAGCCAGCGACGCCATGGCTGATACGGGACGACAACCATCTGCCGTACGGGTGCTACTTTTACTTTCGCCATGCCAACTCCGACGGGATAGGGGCGTCTGCCAGCAACCAACACGATCCGGCTCTGACACCCGGTTTTCTGGCCGCCAACCAGCGCCTGAGCGCCAGCCGGGCGATGAATCGCTGCAACGCCATGACCGCCTATGATAAGGTCGCACCCAATTCGGTTACAAGCCAATCCGCCTATGCCCTTACTTCCCATCAGCCAGTGGCGCCGTCTACTCGGCAAACCAGACGGGTTGTTGTCGCTGATCATACTCGGCTGCATCACCGGTTTAGCCACCAGTCTGGTGATGGCACTGTTCATGCTGGGCCTGGACCTGATGCTGCAACAACTGAACGGTGCCTACCGGGATGACTTCGAGTCGCTGTCGGCACCAACGCGCTTTATGCTGCCGGTTCTGGGTAGCCTAGCACTGATTCTGCTGTTTCGGTTTACGCCCGCCCACAGTCAGGCAGTGGGCATCACTCACGTCCTCGATCGACTGCATCGCGGCCGCAGTCGTATGCCCGCCAGCAACGCCGTGTTCCAGTTCTTTGCCGCGCTGATCTCCCTTGGCTCAGGTCACAGTGTTGGCCAGGAGGGTCCGGCGGTGCATATCGGTGCCAGCATTGCCAATCAGCTTGGCCAAACCGCTAACCGGGTTCCAAGCCAGCTACGTCTGCTGATCGGCTGCGGCACTGCAGCGGCGATCTCCTCAGCCTTCGATACGCCGCTGGCGGGCGTACTCTTTGCCATGGAAGTGATCCTGATGGAGTACAGCCTGCTGGGCTTCACGCCCATCATTGCTGCTTCAGTCACTTCGGCCGCCATGACCCGCTTTCTGTTTGGTGAACACCCGGCTTTTGTCGCCGATCTGGTCTATCAGGGCAGCCTCACCGACCTGCCATTCCTGCTGGTCGCCGGCTTGCTCATTGGCTTGCTGGCGGCGGGGTTTAATCGCAGTGTCCGGCTGTTCATGCAACTGCGCCTGCACCAGCGCTCGGCCCGTTTGCTGCTGGCGGGTGTGATCACCGGTACTCTGGCGCTCTGGGTGCCCCAGGTGCTCGGGCTGGGCCACGACACCATCAACCAGGCCATTAATGGTGAGCTGGTCTGGTCTGTTCTACTGATGGCGTTAATCGCCAAATTCATCGCCACCTCAGCCGCAGTAGGCCTGGGTGTACCCGCAGGCCTGATCGCACCGACCTTGCTGATCGGTGCCAGCGCCGGCGGACTGATGGGCAGCCTGCTGCCCGGTGACGGTAGTCCGGCGTTTTATGCCTTACTGGGCATGGCTGCGATGATGAGTGCCGTGCTGCACGCGCCGCTGGCGGCGCTGATCGCGGTGCTGGAGTTGTCGCTGAATGCTCATGCGATCTTTCCGGCGATGATAGTGGTGCTTGGCGCCAACCTGGTGTGTCAGCACGGCTTGCGCATTCCGTCTATTTTTCACAGCCTGCTGGCGTTTCGGGGTCTGACGATTGAGACCAATCCGGTACGGACCGCTCTGGCGCAACGCAGCCTGTCGGAACTGGCGACCGGTCAGTTTACCCGTCTGGATCTCACCCAACAGGAGGATCAGGCTCTGCGTACCGTAAAAGAAGCGCAGCGCTGGGTGGTTTTGCAGTTGTCGGATGCCAATTACCTGATTGACAAGGCGCCCCTCAGCCAGGCGATGCAGGATTGGATTCAACTGCCCGCTGAAACCCGGCCTGCGTTGGCAGAAGCCCTGAAAGTGGTCATTCCGCCGTTCAGCCGGCTGATCGTTGTTGAGCAGGATATCAACCTGCTGGAAGCGGTGCGATTGCTGCAACGAGAAGACACCGCCGGCTTTTTATATTCGCCCGAATCGGCCGCGACCACCCTGATCACCCGGGCGCAACTGGCGACTGTTCTGACTACCGAAGGAGACCTTCGCTGATGCTGTACCTTTGGCTTAAAGCCTTTCATATTATCGCCGTCATCACCTGGTTCGCTGCGTTGTTCTATCTGCCGCGCCTGTTCGTGTACCACGCCATGGCGGAGGACACACTCAGCCGCGAGCGCTTCAAGATCATGGAGCGAAAGCTGTATCGGGGCATTATGACGCCGAGCAGTGTGGTCGCGGTGGCGCTCGGCATTGCCATGCTGGTGGTGAACCCTGCCTGGCTGTCGATGGGCTGGATGCATGCCAAACTGTTTCTGGTGGTGTTACTGCTGGGCTATCACCACGCTTGCGGGCGCCTGTTGAAGCGATTCGCCGCCGATGACAACCGCCGCAGCCATGCCTGGTATCGCTGGTTCAACGAAGCCCCGGTCCTGGTGTTGGTGGGTATAGTGCTGTTGGTGGTCATCAAGCCCTTCTGATCAGGCAAAAAAAGACCAACGGCCCAAAGGCCGTTGGTCAATAACTACCTATCAACTAGACAATCCCCGGACATTCAATCCAAGGAAGCCTTCAGTCTAGTCATTTCCGCGCCCGGACTCCAGCCTGCAGCCGCGTTAATCGGCTGCCCTTTACGCGCTGTCTGCACCACCACTCAACGCCCGACCTTGCGCTATCGCTGCCTTGCGATGAGTCACAGCAAGTTTTTTATGTTGCTATTCGAGTTGGGTCGAGTCGACCAGGGAACCGAATCGGTCATCGGTGCTGTCCGTTGTGTCAGGGTGAATTGACCCAATCATACCCAGCTCATCCGGTGACGATCAAATAACACGCACCCTCAGACCCCGGGTTTGCCACAGACCCCGGTAAACACGACAATAGTTGCCAAACATTCAAAACACAGGCCCCGACCATGACCGACCAACTTGCTACTCTGTTTGAACGCGCTCAGAAAACCATCCCCGGTGGCGTTAATTCACCGGTTCGCGCTTTTAAAGGGGTCGGTGGCACACCGATTTTTTTCAAACGCGCTCAGGGATCGCGGCTAATCGACATCAATGACAAGTCTTACATCGACTATGTGCTGTCTTTCGGCCCGCAGATTCTGGGTCACGGCTTTGAGGAAGTGCGCGAGGCCATACATCGCCAGGTCGACCTGGCGCTGACCTTTGGTGCCCCGACGGAACAGGAAGTCACCATGGCCGAAGCCGTCTGCGCCATTGTGCCGTCGATGGACAAGGTTCGGATGGTCAATTCCGGTACCGAGGCCACCATGTCGGCCATTCGACTGGCGCGCGGCTTCACCGGCCGGGACCTGCTGGTTAAATTTGAAGGCAACTACCATGGCCATGCCGACAGTCTTCTGGTGAAAGCCGGTTCAGGCATGCTAACGCTGGGTGTACCCACTTCACCGGGCGTTCCGGCGGCAGTTGCCGCCAATACGCTCACCCTCGACTACAACGACCCGCAAGCCGTGCGCGATTGCTTCAAAGAGTACAGCGACCGCATCGCCTGCGTGATCGTTGAGCCGGTGGCTGGCAATATGAACTGTGTGTTGCCCGAGCCCGAATTTCTGGAAACACTGCGCAGCGAATGTACTGAGCACGGCGCCGTGCTGATTTTCGACGAAGTGATGAGCGGTTTCCGGGTGGCGCTGGGTGGTGCCCAGGCGCTGTACAACGTTAAACCGGATCTGACCACCCTGGGCAAAGTCATCGGCGGCGGCCTGCCGGTCGGTGCCTTTGGCGGCCGAGCCGATATTATGGATTTTCTGGCACCAAACGGCCCGGTGTACCAGGCGGGCACCTTATCGGGCAATCCTGTCGCCATGGCCGCAGGCCTGGCGGTACTGGAGCAAATCAGCAAACCCGGGGTATACGAGCAATTGACCGAACGCACCACTGCTCTGACCGAAGGCCTGAAAACAAAAGCCCGGGCAGCGGGTATTCCGCTGACCACCAATACCGCCGGTAGCATGTTCGGCTTCTTTTTCACCGAGACTGAGCGTGTGCGCCGGTTCAGCGATGTCATGACCAGTAACGTGCCCCGTTTTAACCAGTTCTTTCACGGCATGCTCAACGAAGGCGTCTATCTGGCACCTTCAGCCTTTGAAGCAGGCTTTATGTCGCTGGCACACAGCGAGCAGGACATCGACGATACCCTGGCCGCGGCCGAACGCGTCATGGCCACATTGACCGTTTAAAGCAACGGTATAAGCGGTTGAGCTTCTGGCCCAACCGCTTGTTTTGCTTCTCTTTTTTCAGCAAACAGGATGGCAGCAAAACCACAAAAACTGTTGACAGAACCGGGCCTGCTCATTAGTATGCGCGCCTGCTTGCCAACGGTAGGCACATCCGGTATTGCCTGGGTGGTGAAATTGGTAGACACGCTAGCTTCAGGTGCTAGTGGGGGCAACCCCGTGGAGGTTCAAGTCCTCTCCCAGGCACCAAGATTTCACCGGATGATGCTTTAACACCGTAACCGCTCAGCCTGGGTGGTGAAATTGGTAGACACGCTAGCTTCAGGTGCTAGTGGGGGCAACCCCGTGGAGGTTCAAATCCTCTCCCAGGCACCATTTCGACGCTTACCAACCCGGACGCTTCGAAATGGCTTCTCCCGCACGACCCGATTCCCAGTATTGAATTCAACCTTCGCAGTTAAGGTCAGCTTTATTGCCGTGAGCCCGTGCCGGGTGCAGGGTGCGCCTACCCGGCACTCAGAACTTCACTTCAAACGCCAATGCCATGCCGCCTTGGGTTGGCACCAGCGCGACCTGGGAGGCAGACCCCGGCTCAACCAGCCACTGATTCACCCCCCAGGCCAAAACAGCGCCCGCAATGACGTCTGTGGCGTGATGCCGGTCTGAATATACCTTGCTCCAGCCAACGTAGCTGGCCGCGAGGTAGGCGGGCAACCCTGCATCCCAGCCATATCGGCGCTGAATAAAAGCCGCACTGGTAAAGGCCGAAGCGGCACTGAAGCTAGGGAAGCTCAGGTTGTCGGTCCCATCCGGCCGCTCCCGTTCAATCAACCCTTTCATAACATAACTGGTACTGAGCGTAACCCCATAGGCCACCACCAATTGCGAGCGCCCCTGCGGGTCGTCCAGCGTGTAGGTGGCTGTGGCAGCCGTCAGTGGCAGTGCATAAAGCAGTACCTCACCTGCCTGCGTCCAGCGATCATCCGCATACCCACTGAGGCTCACAGTCAATGACAGCACCAAAGCACTGATTGTCTGCCACGCCCATAGCCGGTTGCCGCGATTGCCGCGCCTCATTCCGTGCGTCCTTTCATAAAACGTTCCCGGTTTTCTTCTTTCTTGCGATTACTTTTGCGCAGCAAAATATACAGCGCCCCCACACCGCCATGATGCTTTTGTGCCGAATGAAAGGCCAGTACCTCTGGCATTTGTTTCAGCCAGGTATTCACGCAGCTTTTCAGGAAGGCTTTCGGCTCACCGCGCTCACCCTTGCCGTGCAGGATCATCGCCGAACGCACATCGTAGCGCAGACAGTCGGCAATAAACCCATAAACCTCGGCGCGCGCCTCGACCATGGATTTGCGATGCAGATCCAGACGGGCATCGATCGGGTACTGGCCGCGCTTCAGCTTCCGGTATACCCCGTGGGCGACGCCATCGGTGCGATAGTCCAGAATATCGAGCGGGTGCACCAGATCGATAATTTCTTCCGTCAGATGGTTCGGGTCACCCTGATCCACTTTGACGGCCATCTGCCGCCGGTGCAGCAAGCTGGGCTCTGGCACCTCGGGTTTGGCCGTCTCGACCCTGGGCGTGGTGCGAATGCGACGCACGCCTTTCATTTCTTGACGGAAAATTTTGAATTCGTCGTCGTCTTCCATAAGACACCTGTTACATTTAACCGTATTCTAACAGTATGTACCCGCGCTCGGCACGCTTGGACCATCAGGCCGGGGCTCGTTGTAAAAGAGCGGTAAAATGGATCGTCAGCGCCTTACCGATAGAGGACACTATTTGCCATGAATGAATCTCACATTTTACTTATCGACGATGACCGGGATCTGGCCGAACTGCTCGGTGAGTATCTGGATGCCGAAGGCTATAAACTCAGTGCGGCTCACAGCGGTGAGGATGGCATCGTACAGTTGCGCGAGCACAGTTACGATTTGGTCCTGCTTGATGTGATGATGCCCGGCATCGATGGTTTCGAAACCCTGCGCCAGATTCGCAACCTCTCCTCTGTTCCGGTGCTGATGCTTACTGCCAAAGGCGAAGAGATGGATCGGGTGCTGGGGCTGGAGCTGGGTGCCGACGATTACCTGGCCAAACCCTACAGCCACCGCGAACTGCTGGCACGCATCAAAGCGTTGCTACGCCGTATTGAACTCGACAAAGTGCAGCAGGAAAACGACAGCGGCACTCTGGAATGCAACGGCGTCACGCTTAACTTCGACACCTATGAAGTGGAGTGTGAAGGCGTACATGTGCCGATGACCACCAGCGAATTTAAAGTACTGCGCGTACTGATGTCCCGGGTCGGCAAAGCCGTTCCCAAAGAAGACCTGTACCGCGAAGTGCTTGGCCGCGAAATCATGGCGTATGACCGTTCGATCGACATGCATGTGTCCAACGTCCGGCGCAAACTCCAGGCCGTTACGGAAACGCCCAAGATCCAGACCATCCGCGGCATTGGCTATCTGTTTGTCGACCCCAAATAAGCGGATATTTCTCTGCCCTTCCGGACACCGGCTGTTGCCATGACATTTTCAATTAACTGGCGAAAAATAAACCCGCTGGGCTCGGTGTTCGGCAAAATCTGGCTGAGCTTCTGGGTCACGCTGTTGCTGATTGTACTGGCGGTGGCCTTCGTGTCACACCAGGTGGCACAGGTGTACCAGATCGGCGCGCCTAACGCCTCGCACATTGGCCTGTTGAACCGGGTTAAACTCCCCAATATCGATCGCCTCGCCAGTGATCGCCAGGAAATCATTGATGAACTCGACCGCTTTAACAGCGAGTCGCGCTTTCAATGGTACCTGGTGGACGATACCTACCATCTGCTCGGCACCCCCAAACCACCACGGCGCATTCTGGTTATGCTGTCGGAAATGATGGAACTTGAAGGCGTAAAAGTTGGGCAGTGGCGCCAGGAAACCTGGATGGGCCCAATCACCATGTCGGTCGGTGGCGATATGTATCGATTGTTTCTGCGCGGCGTGCCTTCCCTGCCACCACCCAACCTGCCGCTCTGGCTCGACAGCCAATGGCTGCGGGCTATTTTTGCGCTGTTTGTCTCTGGCGGTATGGCGCTGGTGCTGGCCTGGTCCATCACCCGCCCCATTGCCCGTCTGCGGCGTGTCTCCCGGCAGTTGGCTGGCGGCAGTCTGGACGCCCGGGTTGGTGGCGCGGTCAATAAACGCGCCGATGAGTTGGGTGATCTGGGGCGCGATTTCGACGAAATGGCCGAGCGCCTGCAACAATTGGTCTCGGCTCAGCAACGTCTGCTTAGCAACGTTAGCCACGAACTGCGCTCACCGCTGACTCGGTTGCAGGTAGCGCTGGGCATCGTTCGCCAGAAAGCACCATCCGATCTCGAGACCGCACTGAGTCGTATTGAGCGCGAAAGCGATCGGCTCGAAAGCCTGATCGCGCAAGTTTTGAAACTGTCGCGCTTTGAAAACGAAATGCAGCATCTGGAGCCGACACAATTGCAACTCGACGATCTGGTGCGCCACGTGGCCGAAGACGCTCGTTTTGAATCCAAAGCGCACAACATTCTGATCACCGACCAGATTGAAGACACTGTCAATATCTGGGGGGATCCTCAATTGCTGCATTCAGCGATCGACAACGTGATTCGCAATGCCTTGCGCTTTTCACCGGAAAACGGCGAACTTAGCATTCACCTAACCACCCGCAAGGGCGAAGCCCTGATTGAGATCTGTGACCAGGGGCCCGGCGTGCCCGAAGACAAACTCGAGCGACTGTTCGACCCTTTCTACCGGCTCGACCAGTCAAATTCCGGGGCCGGCCTCGGCTTGAACATCGCCCGCCATGCCGTTACCGCGCACAAGGGCGACATCCGTGCGATCAATCGCCCCGAAGGCGGCCTCTGTGTACGCATACGGCTGCCCCTGAATCACCACGGGCGGCTACGTCAGGGTTAGATCCCAAAGGGGATCGACAAACTCATACTGGGAGGTGGCAGCGAACTCAACGACAGTTCGATGAGCCTTGAGGAACAATGCCAGCCAGCGGTTAAAACCCACCCTCGAAACGAGACAACTCACCCGGCAATCTTATAAACTCCTGCCTTTAGTCAACTGACGAGGCCCGTCATGTCCCCGATAACCACCGCTTCCGGCACCGTCATTCGTCTGGCAGAGCCCGGCGATGTCTCCCATATTCTACGTTTCATTCAGGAACTGGCTGACTATGAAAAGCTGTCGCACGAAGTGGTAGCCACCGAAGCCAAACTCACCGAAACGCTGTTTTCAGACCAGCCAGCGGCCGAGGTATTGATCGCCGAGCGCGATGGCCGACCGGTTGGCATGGCCCTGTTTTTTCCGAACTACAGCACCTTTCTGGCCCAGCCCGGCATCCACCTGGAAGACCTTTATGTGCAACCGGATCAGCGCGGATCCGGAGTTGGCAAAGCCTTAATTACCAGCCTGGCGCATCTCGCGATCGAACGCGGCTGCGGTCGCCTCGAATGGATGGTACTCGACTGGAACGAACCCGCCCGGCAGTTCTACCGCTCGCTGGGAGCCAGCGCTCTGGATGGCTGGCTAACCAAACGCGTCACGGGGGAGTCGCTACACGCTATGGCCCGCATGCTGGAGCGTGCCTGATGACACCGGCGGTGCAGTTGCTCAAACGCAACAAGATGCCGTTCGAACTGCACACCTTCAGTGTGGGCGATAGCGACGAAGGCTATGGCCTCACCGCCGCCAAAGCCCTGGGCGTGCCCCCCGAGCAGGTTTTTAAAACCTTACTGGTCAGCTTCAATGGTGACCCTAAGGCACTCGGCGTATGTATTTTGCCGGTCACCCATAACCTCAGCCTGAAGCGCGCCGCCAAGGCGCACGGTCAAAAATCCGCACAGATGGCGGACCCGGCCATTGCCGAGAAAACCACCGGCTATGTGGTCGGCGGCATCAGCCCGCTGGGGCAGAAGAAAGTCCTGCCAACCGTGGTTGATCAGAGTGCAGAGAGCATGGACACCTTTTTTGTCAGCGGTGGCAAACGCGGTCTCGACATTGCACTGGCACCGGCTGACCTGTTGCAACTGACCCGGGCCCGCTTTGCACCTCTCTGCGTTACCGACGAAACCTGAAACCGGGCTGAACCCAGTAGTTTAGGCTGCAACTGTTGCCTAAGCTTCGCACTCCCGCCCCAACGCGGGGGCTTTGGTGAATCTGAATCAACAACCATTAAAGGTTGCTTGTTACTGGCTGGCGATTTGCTATGTTTGATCCAAGCCTTCACCTCAACCGCAGGCTACTAACCAGGAGCGTAAAATAACAATGAAATCTTTAATGACTGTCGTCACTACCTTATTGCTGGCGCTGGCCATAACCCCGGCCCAGGCGGAATCCATGTCGGCCGAGGGCCAGTGGCGTACCATCGATGACGAAACCGGCGAAGCCAAAAGCCTGGTGCGAGTCTGGGAGGAAAATGGCGAACTGCAAGGCCAGGTCGTTGAACTGTTGAACCCGGCTGAACCAAACCCGGTCTGTTCCGACTGCAAAGGCAGCCGCAAGGATCAGCCGATCGAAGGCATGAACTTTCTCTGGGGGCTGGAACGCGATGGCGATGAATGGACCGGTGGCCGCATTCTCGACCCGGCCAATGGCAAGGAATACAGTGCCAAGGCCAAGGTCATTGACAACGGTGCCAAGCTGGAAGTCCGTGGTTTCATGGGTTTCGCGTTAATCGGTCGTACTCAGGTCTGGGAACGCGTCGAGTAATAACCAGCGCTGAACGGCTCACCGGCAATATCGGTGAGCCGATGCTTTTCCTGCCTGCCTTACCCCGTTATGCTGCCTTTCCCTGTTGACCCTGAATTGTCCAATGCCCGGAACCGAACCGCTTACCTTATTGATTGCCATCATTCTCGCCCTGCTGCTGGTACTCCCGGCCGATGGCTATACCTACGAATTTGTCCGCGCCCGGCATGAGCGGGACAGTTCACTGTGGAGTCTGGTCTGGGGCCGGTTGCTGATCACTCTCACTCAGGCCGGGTTAATGGCGACCGCCGTAACGGTTTGGGCACAGTCAGGCCCGCTCGGTTCACCGCTGCTGGTGTTCGCTGGTGCCATGATGGCGGCTTGGCTATGGATGTGGTACTGGATCAAGACCTACATAGCCGAACCCGGCCACCCGACCCGGCCGATCACCGTCGTCAGCGTCATCCTCACCGGCGCCCTCTCGGCCACCCTCTGGTTCGAAGCCTTTACCTTTCAGGCACTGCTGCAAGCCTGGGTGAACACACCGACCCTGGGAACCATTATTCTATTGTCGTTGATCTGGGTAACCGTCGATGCGATCTGGCTCGCGATCCTCGCCAGCCAACCCTGGGGCACCCGTCTGATCGCATCGCAAAACGGCCAAAGCCGATTAAACCGAAGCCTCGGCCTGCTGCTACTGGCCTTTTCACTCTGGGCAATGGTGGCTGTGCTTTAAGTGGCAGGGTTTTTTCTGTGGCACGAGTCCGTGTCAGCCACCGGGTAGGCCTGATCGGGGGTCGGCGTAAATCCTTCCATGGAGCCTAGACTTCGGCATCCATGCCTCAGACTTCCCCGATCAGGCCTACCCGGTAGCTGACACTTGGCCGGTGGTTAGTTGTGATACCAGCTCTTTTGTCTTTCGTAGGAGACCATCTCAGCGTCCTCTGGGCGACTGGAAGAAAGCAGTACCCTGGAAATCTACGACGGCCAACGTCTACCTCAATAAAACTCACCATCCTCTGCCATGGTGTTAATCACCGACAATTTCTTCACGCCGTCCTTGGTCCCCAGCAACAACACATCCGCCGGCCGGTGGGCAAACAACCCATTAGTGACAACGCCGGGAATATTGTTGATCGCGGTTTCCATCGCTTCCGGGTCTTTGATGTCCAGTTCATAGACATCCAGAATCTGGTTGCCGTTGTCAGTGACCACACCTTCGCGATACACCGGATTGCCGCCCATTTTCAGCAGCTTGCGCGCTACAGCACTGCGGGCCATCGGAATCACTTCAATGGGCAGCGGGAAGGCGCCGAGTTTTTGCACCGCTTTGGATTCATCGGCAATGCAGACAAAGGTCTTGGCGATGGAGGCGACGATTTTCTCCTGAGTCAGCGCCGCGCCACCGCCCTTGATCAGGTGCAGTTTGCGATTGGCTTCGTCGCAACCGTCGACATAAACCGCCAGTTTTTCAACTTCGTTCATATCGAACACGTGAATACCATGATCGCGCAGGCGTTGGGCGCTGGCATCGCTGGAGGCGACGGTGCCGCGAAAGCGGTCTTTAACGGTAGCCAGGGCATCGATAAACAGGTTGGCGGTGGAACCGGTACCGATGCCAATAATGGCTTCCGGCTTCAGGTCCGGTTTGATGAAATCGAGCGCGGCCTGGGCGACGGCCTGCTTCAGTTCGTCTTGGGTCATGGAGCTGTCCTGTTATTGAGTGGGCCAGTTGAGTGGGCCTGTTAATGAGTGTCGTTTGCCCGCATTATAGCTGCTGTGGCGCTCAGTAACACACACACTTGGCTTTACTGGACCGTCGCAAAACAGTATGCCGGTATTTGCCGTACGCCTGCGTTTCCGCATCCACCCAAAACCCTTACACTACGGTGCTGTGCCGCCAAATCCGATGGTGGTGCAACCAACCACTGACATTCATCCGTTAACCAGGAACCTTCCATGCTGGAACAGACTGTTAAGAAGATACTCAATGCCAGGGTCTATGAGGCGGCGATCGAGACGCCTCTGGAAAAAGCCGCCTTTCTCAGTCGTCGGATGAACAACACTATTTTGATTAAACGCGAAGACCTGCAACCGGTGTTCTCGTTCAAGCTACGTGGCGCCTACAACAAGATGACCACCCTGACCCAGGCACAACTGAACAACGGCGTCATCTGCGCGTCGGCGGGTAACCATGCTCAGGGCCTGGCCGAAGCCGCCCGGCTGATGGGCGTGAAAGCCACCATCGTCATGCCCAAAACCACGCCAGACATCAAGGTTGCGAACGTACGCGCCCGCGGTGGCAAGGCCGTGCTGCATGGCGATGCCTTCGATGAGGCACTGGAATACGCACGCAAACTCGAAGCCGAACGCGGCCTGACCTTTATCCACCCCTACGACGACCCGGACATCATCGCAGGCCAGGGCACGGTGGCCCGGGAGATCCTGCACCAGCACCGGGACGGTGAGATCCACGCCGTCTTTATTCCGGTTGGCGGTGGTGGCCTCATCTCCGGTATGGCCGCCTACTTCAAATACTTGCAGCCACACATCAAGGTGATCGGTGTCGAGTTTGAAGAAAGCGCCTGCCTGGCGGCAGCGCTGAAAGCTAAACGCCGGGTCACCCTGAGCCAGGTTGGCATCTTCGCCGATGGCATTGCCGTTGCCCAGATCGGCAAGGAACCCTGGAAGATCTGCAAGGATTACGTCGACGAGGTCATCACCGTAACCTCCGATGAAATCTGCGCGGCGGTGAAGGATATTTTCGACGATACCCGCTCAATCACCGAACCGGCCGGCGCCGTCAGTGTGGCGGGCATGAAAAAATACGTTGAACGCGAAGACTGCAAAGACAAGACGCTGATTACCGTTTCCTCTGGCGCAAACACCAATTTCGACCGATTGCGCTATGTCGCGGAACGGGCCGAGGTGGGTGAGCATCGCGAGGCGATTCTGTCGGTGACCATTCCCGAGAAGCCCGGGGCGTTCAAGAAGTTTGTGTCCATCATTGGCAAGCGCTCGATCACCGAATTTAACTACCGGTTTGATAACCCCGAGAAGGCGCACATCTTTGTAGGGGTGAAAATCACCAGCCTGGAAGAACGTGAACAGCTGATCGGCGAGCTGCGCGAGGCGGATCACCCGGTGCTGGATTTAACCGACAACGAAGTGGCCAAATCCCATGTTCGTCATATGGTCGGCGGACATGCGCCGAACATCAGCAACGAGCATCTGTTCCGGTTTGAATTTCCGGAACGGCCGGGGGCGCTGGGAAAATTCCTCAATACGCTGGGCGGTCACTGGAACATTTCACTGTTTCACTACCGCAACCACGGTGCCGCCTATGGCCGTGTCCTTACCGGTATTCAGGTGCCACGCGAGGATATGAAAGCCTTTCGCCAGAAGCTGGAGGAGCTGGGGTATCCTTACTGGGAAGAAACCAGCAACCCGGCGTACGCGGCGTTTCTGGGCTGAACCGGTATTCGCCTATTTGAGTTACTTGTATGAACCCGACCGAACAGGAAAAGGTTGATCTTGAACACCAGGCCGCACGCGTTTTTATGCGCGCCTGGGAGCGCCAGCACGGTGAGCCGCTGCGGCACATCTGGCATAACAAGCCCAACAAGCCCGATGTTTCCTGTTACCTGAACGGCCACCGCCTGGACCTCGAGATCGCCCATCTGTATGGCTCCGAAGTCGAGGCGATGGCCATTCTCGGGCGCGATCTCAGCGCCACAACTCACCAGGCATTGCTGGAACTGATGCAAGACGATGTACACCAGCGCCTGCTGCACGCCCTCAATCGCATTCTGGTGGTGAAGGCGCAGAAGCGCTACCAGACCCGGCGCGTCTGGCTGGTGATTCGCAACGCCAACCCACTGTGGCAGAACGACGACATGCTGGCTTTGCGCCACCACTTTAGCGTCCCCAAAGACCATCCGTTCGAACAGATCTGGATGGTGGCTAACCTGTCGAACACCAGCGACATACTGCAGCTCTACCCGGGCTGACGCTCGAACCAGTCCGCCAGGGCCCGAACCACGCGCGACATCGTCGCTTCAGGCGGGTTACTGAACCCCAGCAAGAAACCCTGCTCACCGATTTCCGGGGTCGCGTAGTGGTCTGACAGCACATCCAGACGAAGGTTGTTGTCTGCCAGGGCATCGGCGATCTGGTGGTCCCATCGAGCTGACGCTCTCGCTGCCAGCCAATCCGGTTTGAGCATCACCCGAATGTGCATGCCACCGTGCGGGGCTTGCCAGTCGAGCCAGGGTGTCAGGTGGTCGGTCAGTAATGCCAGTAATTGATCCCGCTTCATACGGTAGTGTCGCCGCATCCGGTTAAGATGCCGGTCGAAGCGACCGTGGCGCATAAAGTCGGCTAGCACCGGCTGAATCGGCAGTGACGCGGAGGCACCCAACGCTTGCTGGCTGGCTCGAAACCGATCGATTTCACCCGGTGGCACCACCACAAACCCCAGCCGTAAACCCCGAAACAGCACTTTGGAAAAACTGCCCACCAGAAAGCACCGGTCGCGAGTATCGGCCTGCATCAGTGGCACGCCCATGCGCCCCTGGTAGATGAATTCATTATCGTAGTCGTCTTCAATCAGCCATAGCGACGGCGCTTCCTGCACGGCCTGCAACCAGGCCTGTCTACGTGCCGGGCTCATGCTAATGCCCAGCGGATATTGGCGGTTAGGGGTGATGATCGCGACCTGCGGCGACTCGGAACGCGGCGGTAATCGTGCCCCTTCGGCGTCAACCTTTAGTGAACCGAGACCCGAAGCCCGATTGCTGAGCAGCGCCCGCATCGGCGTGTAACTCGGGTTTTCCAGCAGCCAATGGGCATTGGCAGCGAGCCCAGCATCCAGCGCATGTTGAAGGACACCCAGCGCATCGCGATTGCCCGAGGTCACAAACACCTGGTCAGCCGTGCAAGACACACCCCGAACCCGGTACAGATAGTCGGCGATGGCGTCTTTCAACGGCGGAAAACCATCCGAATAGGCGCCTTCGAGCACCTTCAGATCCGGATTAAGCCAGCTGCGCCTCATACTGGCAGCCCAGTCCCGCGCCGGAAACGTCGCCGTGTCGGCACCGGAATCGCAAGTCAGAATGGGCGGCCGCTCCATGGGTTGGTCGCGGCGCGGGGCCTGGGCCACGTTTAGCAGATACTGAGCGCTGGTAGCCACAAAAAGCCCGCGCTTCGCCTCGCTGACCAGAAACCCTTCGGCCAGCAATGAATCGTACGCCCGCGCCACGGTACTGCGCGAGACCCCGAGCGACACCGACAACTGCCGGGACGAGGGCAGTTTATCGCCCGGGTTCAGCCGTTGCAGACGGATGCCCGCCTTCACCTGATCGATCAATTGCTGGTAATAAGGGCCCGCCTCGCCTTCGAGGTGGAAGGTCAGGCTGGCTAGGGCATGCTTCATCGTCACCTGGCCTGCAAAATTAAATTCAATCTGGCTATTTTTGAGCAAACCAGTTCGCCCTATGCTGGCAAAGACGGCGACTAAAGTCATTAGTGCTGACCACCTCGCCGTCACGCCCAAGCGGCAACCCCTGAACACCGACATTAAGGAAAACGACGTGAGTACCCGACTGCCAGACCCGGACAACCCGCTGCACACCGAGAAAAGCCACGTGAAACGTGGCCCGGGCCGTGCCAGCTATGAGCACGAGCAACTGCTCGACATCGTCGACGCCTCGCTGCTGTGCACCGTGGCCCAAAGCATTGATGGCCAGCCCTACGTCACCCCAACCTGCCATTGGCGCGACGGCGATTACCTCTACTGGCATGGCCACGCCAAAGCGCGCAATCTGGCCCCCGGACAACCGGTGTGCATCAACATTATGCAGATGGACGGTCTGGTTCTAGCGCGGTCGGCCTTTCATCACTCGGTGAACTACCGCTCGGCCACCCTCTTTGGCACCGCCGAAGCGGTCACCGAGCCGGAAGAAAAAGCACGGCAGTTGCACATCTTCCTCGACAAAATCTCACCGGACCGCTGGGACGACCTGCGCCCGATGACCGATAACGAATTAAAAGCCACTAGTCTGTCGCGCATTCTGATCAGCGAGGCGTCGTGCAAGATCAGGGCAGAAGGCGTGAACGACGAGGCCGAAGATGCCGACTGGCCAGTCTGGGCTGGTGTCATGCCTGTAGAGAAACGCTGGGGAGAACCTATTCAGGAAGAACAGCAAGACGGACTATCGGTTCCCCGAGTTCCGCTGAGGGCGAAATAGGCCTTTCAATCAGTGCCGGGTGGCAGCACCACCCACTCGGCCTCAGCAAATTCACCGAGCGGGCGAATATCGCAGAAAGGCGCCGCACTGCGGATAATGGCAGCAACGTCCGGGTTGTGCTGCTGCTCCATCGCATCACGTTCTGCCTTGCTGTTCCACTCGGCGATGGCAATCAGCACCTTTGGATCATCCAGTTTGCGATGCAATCGGGTACCCCGCGCCCCTGGTGCCTGCTGAATCAGCTTACTCGCACGCACCCAGGCTTCGGCGTAATCTTCAGCGGTATGGCCGGGTTTAATCTGTACTTCAAAAATGTACAACATTCGGGCTCTCTCTTTTTCGGATATTGGATTCGAATCAGTGCAGTGTCATGGGGTTGTACCATGTAGGTGTTGATCAGGCCTACGCTCATCCCAGCCGAATTAATCCAGACTAGCTTGCGGTTCATTGACCGTTACGACCAGTTTTAGATCAAGCGTGTAGATTTCATCGTGGCGTTGAAATTGCCACGGCATCAGCCGCCGTGCAATCACGCCCTGCTCTTCACGCCTTTAACATTGGTTAACCATATATTAACTATAATTACCTACTGGATAATCCCCCGATAAGCCTAGACTCTCCTCACGGATCAACAAACACGAGGAAACAACGATGAAAATGGCCATTCTGGGTACCGGCGATGTCGGCAAAACACTGGGCAGCGCCCTGATTCAACAGGGCCATGCGGTCATGATGGGTTCCCGCACGGCAGACAACGAAAGCGCTGTGGGCTGGGCCGCTGAGCGCGGCGAGCGTGCCAGCCAGGGCACCTTTGCCGACGCAGCGGCTAGTGCTGAAGTGATTCTAAACTGCTCGGCGGGCATGCATTCCCTAAGTATTCTCGCTGGCATCGACCCGGCGGATCTGTCGGGCAAAGTACTGATTGACGTGGCCAACCCGCTCGATTTCTCAAACGGATTTCCGCCACGGCTCTCCATCTGCAACGATGATTCTCTGGGCGAACAGATCCAGCGCGCTCACCCCGATGCGCGGGTCGTGAAAGCCTTCAATACGATGGCAAACCCCATCATGACTGCGCCAAACAAACTAGCAGGCGAGCATCAACTACTGGTGTGCGGCAACGACAGTGATGCCAAGGCCGTCGTTAAAGAAATTGCCCTGTCTTTTGGCTGGCAGGAAAACCAGTGGTTTGATCTGGGTGGCATCGAGCAAGCCCGGGGAACGGAGATGTATTTGGCATTGTGGGTTCGTTTGTACGGTAAACTCCAGACACCGATGTTCAATATCGCGGTCACCCGCGAGTAACACCCAGCCTGCGGCGACGGTGGCCAATGCCCTGTTGCCCGGCTATCCTCTGCGATTCACTCTGCTTTT